>VMGQ01000042.1 GCA_007376635.1 Candidatus Peregrinibacteria bacterium Greene1014_49 | reverse complement strand
CAACCAGCAACCAGCAACCCGAAACTTCGTCCTGGTCCGGCATCACCCGCTTCAAAGAACAATTCGGCGGCACCGTCGTGGAATATCCCCCGGAGCAACAGATTGCACTCAAGCCCTGGACAAGTCGGATATTGCATTGGAAACGCAAGATCCTGGGATAACAAACATCCTACATATACATTCCCTCCCCCCGTGGGGGAGGGTTAGGGAGAGGGTTGTGTCCCCACAGAGGAAAAGACCACCAAAATGCCTTCAGCCAGCCTAAAGAACAACATCCCCACCCTCCATGCGCTCACAAATTTCTCTCCATTAAAAAAAGCCCCGTTAAACGGGGCTTTTTTTGAATAACAGTTTTTATCGATCACTAAGCGGAAATAGTTCCGTCTGCCTCAAGGAGGCATAGCGGAGATTCATGAATCTCCGCTATGCGTTCCTAAAGGAGAAAGAGCAATTAACCAGCGTAGCTTGTCGACTTCACGACCGTCTCTGGGTATTCAACCCAGCGGAAGATCTGCGAAGCGGCTTGATCTTTGTCGCGCCATGTCAGGTGACTCTCTCCACTCGCTCCGATACCGCTTCCGCTGACGCGGGCGTTGTCGAAGGACTGGATGGATACCTGGAGCGAGCTGTTCGTGGTCGAGGTGTTCGGATTCGTTATCGTAGCCTCGAGTACGAAGGTCTGATCAGAGCCCTGATCGATCTCGGTTTGCACCGCAGAACCAAGCGGGATATCGCTGCAGTTTACAAGAAGGCTACCAGATGCGTTGCCTGTAATGGCAACGGCAAAGGTAACTGCCGTAGCATAGTGCGCTGTGCAGCTGTGCTTCACAGTCGCGTTGGCCTTGTTGTAGAACTTGAACGTGTTGCCCGTGATACTCACGTTCGTCGCGTTGACGTTGAAGATCACACCGGAAAGGATGACATCATTGAGACCATCCTTGGTGTTGCCATGAGCGGCAGCAGCGATCTTGAACTGACCGATATTGGAAAGTCCGTTTGGAACGGCGGAACCGTTCGCATCCGGGTTGGCGTTCGTGATCGAGCTAATCTTCGCCAGCACAGAAACGTTGCCGTTACCCGTGATCTGGACGTTGTTTGTCGTTGCGCTCGTGAGACCGACGAAGATCTCGCCTTCGGCGGAGGTATCTCCGTCGTTAGCATCAAGCGGGTTAGATGATTCATCACCACGTGCGCGAACTGCGCCAGATCCTGTCTGACTATCATCAGACTTGTGCGTGGGATCGACATAGAAGGCGATATGCTGGTTTGTCGTGCCACCGGCGATATCCGTCTTCATGCGTGGGCGGATGATGACATCAAGATCCTGACCCTCAGGAACAATGAGCTGCCTGTTCTGCATGCTTGCGCAGAACGTAACAACTGCACCGGATGTAGCACCGTAGGTCAGAGACGGAATGTACTGGTTCGGTGACACTGTGCGCTGTCCACAACCACCGGAGGTGGCTAGGGCAAACGGAGCGGACTCTCCTTCCTTGTAGAGTTCCAGACGATCCACGGAGGATGCATTGGAACCGGAGGAAGTGAAGTTCAGGCCGTGCACATCAACAGCTTCGTTCTCTGCGTGGAATTGCACGCGGAGGATAGCCTCACCGAGTGTTCCACCAAGGAGCTGGCGGCTGCGAAGCGGCGTGGAGTCTTGTGTGAGGAAGAGGTCTCCCTGGTTCCTCAAGTTCCAACGCTGTGATCGAACCGTTGTGAAAATGATGTCACAAGTGGTCGTAGCACAAGCTGCCGGATTCTGCTTGATGTTACTGAGAGCAGAACCGTCATCAAGCTCTTCAGCCTCGATGAAGTTTGTTGCACCCGTAGCAAAGCGAACCTGAAGCATACTGTTCAGAGTCGTCACGATGCTGCTGCTAACGTCTCCATGGAGTTCAAAGAGCACAGTCTCTTCAGCAGGAACGACGTATCCGCCGCCGACCAAGTCAGCAAACGTCACGTTGGATCCCTGGGAAGCAACGCCATCCTCAAGGATGGTGTCGACTGTACCGTTTCCATCGGTGTCGACCCAGAGCGTGTAGTTCTGAGCGTTCACAATGGATCCAGAGTCGGACGTAAAGATGAGTTTCGTGAGGAGAATGTCCTCAGCCTCACCAGCACGTGCCTCGAAACGAAGGAAGCCGACGTTCTTAGCGTTCTCGACTGCGGTGTCCGTTTCACCAATGCTCTTGACGGTCACGTTGAGCGTGGCGTCAGCAACACGGTGGAAGTTTCCGGCGATGTTGCCGCGAGGGCGAACGTCACCGACTTTGTCTCCGGTCGAAAGACCTTCGACACGCATCTGGTAGCTCTCCGAAGACGTTGTCAGACCTCCGAAGCTACAACCTGTGGTGTTATCCACAATGGTGTTGCTGGAGTCCAAAACGTCTGTGGGCTCGCCACAAATGTGCACCTTGAACTTGTCACCGGACTTCGGATGGTTGCCCGATCCGTTATCGATGAAGTCCACACGGAACTCCCATGACTCATCGCCCGTGACGACGAAGTCGTCGAAGCGGTAGACCTGGAAAGTATCCGTTGAATCCGTTCCGAGATCGTTACTTGCCGTCAAGCGGACTCCGTCGATCGTGCGGCCGGTCTTTGTGTTGCGCATTTCAACGTCCTCGAGAACCTCGGCGACGTTGTCATACTGCGTGCTTGTCGTGTTGACGTTCGGAAGACCTCCTCCTGTGCTGGTTGCAGCCTGCACAGCGATGAAGAGATCCTTGACGTCGATCTTTTCGCCACCAGTCTTGAAGGTGATGTTTGCGAGGATCGCGTCATTGTCGTCTCTCGTGAAGTCTGTAGAAGCCGGTCCGTCGATGCCGATGGTGAATTCACCAGCGTCGATGGAGACGGTGTCGGCGTTGTCTGTAGCAGGCAGAGCGATCTGCGAGCCGTAGAGCTGACCATTGACTCCGTATCCGTAGAGAGATCCGACGGCAAAGATGTCGGATGCCTCCTCAAAGTGCATGATCATGGAGTCGCCGGCGCCGCCGGTAATGTCAGCAATGATTTCGAGCGTGATCTTGTCACCCTCGAGAACCGTGAACGGCGGGTCGAAGACAAGAGTCACGAAATCACCCACAGACTGGGCAACCGTGTTTGTCAAGACTGTACCGTCTGTGCGACGGATGGCGATATTGTTGAAATCACCATCAGAAGCGGAACTGTTCTGCTCAAGTGTGAGCGAGTAGAAAGTCTGATCTTCCGTGGAGTTCACGGAGACCTCAAACTTACCGATCACGACGCCCGTATCACCAACCTCCACCTGATCGGGGGAGACGGTGCGGTAGGCAATCGTCACGATCCCGCTCGTCACTGCGGCGATGCGGAAGGTGTTCCCTCGAAGAGGGAAATTACCCGTGACATCTTTGGCGTTGCCGAAGACATCGGACGGGAGCTCTATAACGAGGTTGTGTTCAGCAGACGTGGAAGCCGTCGAGTTGAAGTCTGTAACGACATCAACCGTGACAGTCTCACAAGAATCCACAATCAGCGGTGAGCTGAAGCGGATATCTGCGGTCTGATCCTCGGAATCCAGCGTGCGCTTGCGCGATACTCTGGCACCGTTGATCGCAGCGTAGACACCGTCGATATCGGCAACCTGACCGAAGCCCTCATGGAGGATGGTCACGTGCTCGATGGAAACGGAATCATCGCAGGAAGCCGTAAAGTCTGCAGAGAGCATCACTGCTCCGATAGCGCCCTTAGGAAGGGTATCGCCAACGGGGTTAGCGGAAGAGAGGGAGACTTCGAGGACTCCATCGCCCTTCACGAGCTCTGTGTATCCGGCAAACGTGACGGAGTCAGAGACTTCGTCGCCGCCATCGGTCATGACGCCATCAACCGCGAGTGTGTACTCGTGGCCGGCGCTCATGGCCTCGCCGAGCGTGAGCTCGACAACGGAATCATCGGTCTGGCTGGCTGCACTGACGGGAACATCGCCGGAGTTGGTCACCGTGTAATTACCGGTGTCCTCAGCGGATTCTGCATCAAGAGCCATATTGAACTCGACTTCGACCGTGGTCGAAGATGTAGCCGTGGCCTTCTTGACCATAGGCTCAGCGCCCATGTCTTCTTCACCACAATCGACACCGAATGTAAGACCCTGGTCGACGCGGTGGAGCATAGTTACCATTTCAGCGCGGTTCATATTGTCGCTTGGGCGCACACGACCCGTCGAGTCATCGCCTTGCAAGACGCAGCTATCGGCCGCCGTTTGAATGGCGTCCGTGTACCACTGTCCGGAAGGGTTATCGACGAATTGCGGTGCTGCCCCCGTCCACTCGAGGTTGAAGGCGCGAACGATCAGAGCCGCAGCTTCAGCGCGGTTGATGTTTGCAGAAGGGCGAGCGTAGCACGGGTGCTTGCCGTAGCAGTTGGCATCACCACGAACCCAGCCCTCTTTGCCGGCTTCCTCAAAGTAGCCGTAAAACCACGCTCCCGTTGCAGCGTCATCAAAGGACGCCACTGCCGGAGGAGTGGAGAGGATCCCGCCGTTGAGTTCAACGACGAGCTTCACGAACTCCGCGCGGTTGGCGAGATCGCCAGGGCGGAAACGTGATTGTGCGGAATCGAGGTAGCCAGCGTCCACGAAGGACTCAACGGCATCCCCGAACCACACACCCGACGGGACATCACTGTACGCGGCAAGCGCCGTACCCACTTGGGTAAGAGCGACTGCAGCGACCGAGATACCCGCGAGCATTTTCTTCATTCGCAGAAAATCCATAAAGAAGAAGTGAAAATAATGGAAATAAAACAATGTGATCTTTCCCCGCTGACCTCTGGAGTTTTTGAGAAGCGGTCTCCCCCAAGTCTCATGTGGTGAGTAGATGTTCCACTCGCCTCCTTATATATAAAGAGATGTACGAGAACCCAGAGCAGATGATCCGCTTAAAGAAAAACAAGTTTGTTCCCACGATCCGCACTAGAGAATTCCCGTGCGCCTAAGGCGTACAGGAGAGAGGCGGATGTGTATTCGTCTGTCCACGGAGTGGAAAGGCGATGTGCCGAGCTGTGAAGGATAGAGATCTTGAGAACTGTAGCGATGGCAGAAATGCCCGCGCAAGCCTCAAGATTGTTCCATGCACACGAGTAAACGAGGTTTTCCCCCTCTTGTTACACATGGGGTGAAAGACGAATGTTGGCTTAGGAGGCCATCAGATACGGAGAATAACCAAATTGGTAATCGAATTCTTGATCAAAAGTGGCAATAGCAAAGGAATTTGACGTTAACTAAATTATGTTGATAGAAGTTAAAATTGTTGTACTTTGATCATTTAAGAGGTTAATCGAAGGTAACAAGAGGTCTGGTGAGATGTACATGTGATTTTTGGGTAAGGAGTTGGATGAGGCAAAACAAGATCCAAATACTAATCCTATTTTTTCCGTATCTGCGTTGAATTCCCGGAATCCCGCACTTCATATCCCATCGCAACAAGCTGATCTCGGATACGGTCGGACTCCTTAAAATCTTTTTTCGCACGCGCCGCATCGCGTGCAGAGGCAAGCGCAAGTGCCTGGGGATCAACAGCAGACACTTCTGCATCAAAGCATGCGAAAGTCTCCTTCACGATTTTTACAAATGCTTTGCATGCACCAAGTGCATTTTTATTGCGACTGTAAGCCATAATTTCAAACACAACAGCAAGCGCAGCCGAGACATTCATATCGCTGTCCATCGCGGCAGAAAACGTTCTGACATACTCCTTTGCATCCTTTGAATCTTCTAAATCCCTTGAATTTTCAACTTCACCCATCCACTCCGCAATTTTGCGCCTTGCACCCCTCGCCTCCCCTATCCCCTTCTCCGTAAATTTCAGATTCGTCCGGTAATGCACCGAAAGAAGATAGTACCGCAGATCGAGAGGGGAGTACCCCTGCGCAATGATGTCTTGGAGACTTAACACATTGCCAAGACTCTTACTCATCTTCTCTTCCCCCATCTGTATGCGGCGTCGGTGGACCCACATCGCAACGAAGGGTTTCACGCCGAGTGCCGACTCACTCTGCGCAATCTCACACTCATGGTGCGGGAAGATGTTGTCCTCTCCTCCGGTGTGAATATCGATCTGGTGACCTAGGATCGATGAACTCATCGCGGAGCATTCGATATGCCAACCAGGAAATCCGGAATGTTTATCCTCTCCATCCGTATGCGACACCTCTCCTGTGGCTTCAAGCCAACGTAAAATGTGTTTGCTATTTTGTCCGATGCACCGCTTCCAGAGTGCAAAATCTGCGGGATGTTTCTTGCCTTCGTGTATGTCAACGCGTGCTCCGGAAGAAATTTGATCCAATGTATTTCCGGAGAGTGTGCCGTACGGCGTCAAAGTCTTGCTCTCCACGGAAAAATAGATCGCGTCCTGAAGTTCGTATGCATGCCCACTCTTCAGGAGTCTCTTCGTCAGGTTTAATTGCTCCTTTATATAGTGACTCGCCCTCGGCCGCGCTTCAGGCTCTAAAAAATTCAATGCTTTCTCATCCTCGATGTATTGTTGTGTGTACCGTTCGACGACGGCTAGAACATCTTCGCGTGTAACAAGGCTTGCAACAGATTTTCCTTGAGTGCCTTTCAACCCTTTCTCCTTCTCCGCTTCCTTCTCAATTTTATCCTCCCCCTTATCCGCATCATTGAGCAGATGCCCTACATCGGTGATATTTTTCACATGCCGTACGGTATAGCCATGGCCTGCTTGCAACCAGCGTTTGAGTAAATCTGCCATTAGGAATGATGCATAATTGCCAATGTGCGGGCGTCCGTACACCGTCGGCCCGCAGGTATACATCGTCACGACCTTGCCCGCGGGATCAAGCGGAATAAAATCTTCCTCTTGTTTGGTCAGCGTGTTGTAGAGACGCAACGGCATGTCCCTATTGTAGAGACGTGTCGTGGTTCGACATAGCTCACCATGACATCCCACGTCTCTACATCTGAGTACAAAAAAACCGGCAGACCAGGGGGTCTACCGGTTTCCACAGGTTTGTAACCTGTGCTGGTTCAGCAGCCTATGCGGCCTTTTGTTGGAGCTCCTCTCGGAGCAATCCGAACTCTTTCGGGAATTCCAGCCCGAAACGGACTCGGTTCCCCTTAACGGAGACCAGAGTCATTCGGAAGGCAATGGGCTCCTGCGATGCCTCTGCCTGCGCGAGCAGGCTTCGAAGATCTTTGGAACTCACAGTGCCCAACACGGACTCACCAGGTTGACGAGAAAGAACTAACATGCGCGATCCTCCTTGAGTTGTGCGCACAGATGCCGCTGAACCTTCATGAACGAAGTGCTCATGAACGTCGGCATCTTCCTTGATTGTATAGAATCGCCATTTAAATATCAATGCATATATTTGAATAAAGTCAATTTTCTACGAGCGGTTGTTAGGAGAAATGTACAGATCCGGCAAGACTGTTCTCCTTCGTTGGCACATACTCAACCCCATGGCACTAGAATCTGAGCGCCCATCACATCTCGTAGAAATAGACCGTGCACGGGAAGCATTGAACAGTGCACTACCCATCAGTCAGGCATCGATGGTGATTTTGAGGATAGCCATTGCATTTCAAGCTGCTCATGAGGATTGGCTGGGCATCGATGCATATCACGTTCTGATTGGCGGCAGCATAGACTACGAGAAAATGTATAGAAGACCCGAATGTGTAGACGAAATTATCAACCTCATCCATGAAGCAACCACACAATCCGAATCTTCTCCCTCCCATCCACAAGAGGGGAATATTCCAGTAGAATAAAAATACATCACCCAACACTCCATGCCTCTCTCCCTCCCCGACCTTAAAAATCTCCTCGGTGCCGATGCTGATGCTTTTCTCAGCCATAAGCCAAAAATCCCCTCTTCCAGACTCCATATTCCAGGAGCAAAATCCTGGAAGGAGATCTTCAGCCAAAGTGACCGATCCACAGCGGTGCAGAAAAGTCTCGATGCGCTCTATGGCAATGGGAGACTTGGAGGGACGGGGTATCTAAGCATTCTCCCTGTTGATCAGGGCATCGAGCACTCGGCAGGTGCTTCATTTGCAAAAAACCCGGATTATTTTGATCCGGAAAATATCATCAAGCTCGCGCTCGATGGCGGATGCAATGCAGTAGCATCCACCTATGGCGTGCTTGGGATCATGGCAAAGAAGTACGCGGACAAAATTCCCTTCATCGTGAAAATCAACCATAACGAACTCCTGACCTATCCCAATAAATTTGATCAGATCATGTTCGGCACGGTGCAACAGGCTGCGGACATGGGGGCAAAAGGTATTGGTGCGACCATTTACTTTGGCTCACCTGAGTCCGGCAGGCAGATTGTGGAAGTGGCGCATGCATTTGCGAAAGCGCATCAGCTCGGGATGTTTACCGTGCTCTGGTGCTATCTACGCAATTCCGGATTCAAGAAAGACGGGAAGGATTATCACACGGCAGCGGATCTCACGGCGCAGGCCAATCACTTGGGTGTCACGATCCAAGCGGATATCATCAAGCAGAAACTCCCGACCAATAACGGAGGATTTCTCGCACTCGGCCAGGAAAGTCCCTACGGCAAAACGGATAAACGCGTATACGAAGAACTGTGTTCGGATCACCCGATCGATCTCTGCCGCTACCAGGTGGCTAACTGCTATATGGGAAGAATCGGCCTCATCAACAGTGGCGGGGAGAGTAAGGGCGCATCGGATCTCGCGGATGCCGTGCGCACTGCAGTCATCAATAAACGCGCAGGAGGCTCCGGATTGATCTCTGGAAGAAAAGCCTTCCAGAAACCAAAAGAAGAAGGAATTCAGCTCCTGAACGCTATCCAGGACGTGTATCTCTGTAAGGAAATAACGGTGGCGTGACGATTTGCGATTGGCGATTTATGATTTGCGATTTGTTGCGATATATTTTTCTTCCGTTGTTTTTGCGATAGCGGTAAAGATGCTTATCAGTTCTTGGATTTCCTTTTTCAAATGTATACAAGAGAGAGTCTGACAATAGGGTTTTTGACTGAATAAGAGCTCTATCCAATATGCCGTTTCCTTGGCTTCTTTGCGACAAGTTTTTATTCGAAAGAGAAAATCTGGTTTGCTTACTGCCTCACGAGCCTCGATATAATTTGCTCCAATAGATGCAGAAGAGCGTCTGATTTGATCTCTGTCATCGAAGTTTATTGAATAATCCGAAAACGAACGCACGAACTCGCGGATGTGTGTGGCAAATTGCAAACAGCGTTTTTCCAGAGCATCAGATTTCTGCCGCTGAGTATATGTTTCCATATCTACAGCATCTCCGCTGCCGCAGCACAAAAGGAAGCTCACCAATGATTATTGGAGCAGATACATCTATTTTTTTGTTTGTAATAAGCCATGATTTCCGTTCCATGCCAAAAAAGAACGCCCATCTACAAATCGCAAATCATAAATCGCCAATCGCAAATCGTCCTGCCCATTACCCTTTTCTATTCACAACAATCTGCTGCCCGATCGCAAACACCGTCGATACTCCCCAGTAGAGTGATACTGCTGCAGGGAACTTTATTGCAAAGAATCCGATCATGAAGGGCAGAATGTAGAGCATCATCTTCTGCTGAAGCTCCTGCTGATTCAGGGGCATTTTCTCTCCTTTTGGGCCTTCCGGAACCTTCTCTGCTTTTTGTTTTTCTGCCCTCGCATCTGCTTTTTTCTTTGCCATCGCAAAGCTTAATTTCATCTGGAAAAACTGCATCGCTACAAGAAGTGGCGGCAAGATATAGACACTAGGCTTCAATAAATCCATCCCCAAAAACATCGTGCCGAATGTCCACGGAAGATCTTTATACGATCCATACAACAGGTGTGTGGAAAGTGCGAGATGTGAACCATCCCGCACGGCGTAAAAGAGACCAATGAGAATGGGGAACTGAATAAATACCGGCAGCAGCGACTGGAAGGGATTCACCTTGTGTTCCTTCCAAAGCTTCATCGTCTCTTCATTGATCTTCTGCTGGTTTCCTGTAAAGCGCTTGCGCACTTCTTCGATCTTCGGCTGGATCGCCTGGAGTTTTTTTTGCCCTTCCAATCCGTGCTGCGTGGGAATGAAGAGGAGTAATTTTACGATGATGGTAAGGATGATAATCGCTACCCCTAAGTTGTACCCCGGCACAATCGAAGCGATAAAGACAAGAAGGTTGAGGAGAGGCTTGCTAACAAAGGCACGGAAGGTCTGCGTCATCCACCCCGCTTCGTAGACGGTGAACGTCGTCTTTAGAACCGCTCCCGTGGCAGCTGCGGGTTGTGGAGGAAGAGTGAGAGCAACAGTGTAATAACCGTTTCTGCCAAATGCTGCATATTTCCAGGAAGCAAGGTCGAGAAGTCCCTGCTTGCCCGCAGGAATGGGGGAAATGGCAGCGCAGGGCGCATCCACACCTAGTACGATCTCAGGATCTCCTGTGGCCTCAGGGGTGCCATTTTCTGCGTAATACACATCAACCGGAGGAGCGGGGCAGCGATCCGTAATGGAAAGTTCGTGATCTGTATTATTCAAAAGAGTGAGAACGGGATGATGACCGCTCTTTACCGTCGCATCCTGGGGAGAGAGGGAAAAATGAATTGCTTGCTGCTCCGCTGATGCAAATTTTTCCGGAAAAAGGATACGGATGCCCATCTGCGTCCCGAGATACACGATCGCAAAAATCAGGAAAAGATCTGCCCAATGCCGTCGTTTTGATTTTTCGGTCATCGGAGAGACGAGAGGAAGCGCGATACATCCGCCTGGATGTCGCCAAATGCGCAGGAGAGACTACTGGAGCGCGGAGTGACCAACAACTGAAAACTCGCAGAAGGCGCGCGTATGATCTTTATCGTCTCTTCTGCATCCGCCTTGATGAGCAGCCGGAATGCCTCCTTGCATCGGCGACGCATGCGATTCCTTTTGACAGCTGATTTGTGAAGACGCGTCGAGGCCAGTGTACCCATATAAATAGCTTTGGGATCTTTGGGCTCAAGTGGAGGAGCACCCGGCAACCATCGAACCATCAGATGCTTGCCCTTCCAGACGTTACCTTTTGCAATAACCTTGTCACAGACTTTGCGGCCGCGGAGAGAAAGAAGCTGCATAGAATGAGTATAGAGAACTTACCCCTTAATACTTATCGATTCCTCCGTTATCCTGCGGATGTATGACAACGCTTTCCGCAACTCAAGTCCGCCACATCGCCAAGCTTGCACGCCTCGAAATAGGAGATGAAGAAGTCGAGAAATACGCAAAAGAATTAACCGCAATTTTCACGTATATAGAGCAACTCAGCGAAGTGGATACATCGAAAGTGCAAGCTACGGCACAGGTCACGGGCACGGTGAATGCTCTTCGTGAAGATATAATCCATCCGTCCCCGATCGACCGTGAAGCCCTTCTCGGAACGAGTCCTCTACCCATTGTGGATGACCAGATCGAAACGCCTTCCGCCCACGGCTAATTCTCCATTCTCCATTTGCTATCCTCTCTCTCCATCACCGAAGCACACGAACAATTGAAGAAAAAACAGATTTCTTCCCGCGAGCTGGTGCAATCCTGCATTGATCGCATTGAATCCATCGATAAATCCCTGAATGCTGTCATCTTCCGAAATTTTGAAAGAGCCCTTGCAGAAGCCAAAAAAATAGATGATCAGGGCGTGAGTGATCACCCACTTTCGGGAATCCCCTATCTTGCAAAAGATATCTTCTGTGAAGCAGGTATACCGACATCCGCGTGTTCCAATATTCTCCGTACTAAAGATTACAAACCGCCATTTGATTCCACAACAACGGCACGTCTGAAGGCAGCTGGTGCCATGAGCATCGGCAAAACAAATACCGATGAATTTACTATGGGCGCATCCACAGAAACCTCCTGCTACGGACCCACACGCAATCCATGGGATATCACCCGCGTTGCTGGAGGATCTTCCGGAGGGTCGGCTGCCGGAGTTGCCGCAGATGAATGCTTGTTCGCTCTCGGAACCGATACCGGAGGATCTATTCGCCAACCTGCGGGGTTTTGTAATGTGACGGGACTCCGCACAACCTACGGCCGCACCAGTCGTTACGGCGTCATGAGCATGGCAAGTTCGCTCGATACCATCGGACCGATTGCCAAGAATATTGAAGACCTTGCGATCATTCTCCAGACGATTGCCGGAAAAGACCCATTAGATGGAACAACGGGAGACATTCCCGTTCCGGATTACCGCGCCTCGCTTAAAAAAGATATGAAGGGGATGCGCGTTGGTATCCCGAAGGAATATTTTATTGAAGGGATGAATGCAGAAGTGGAAGAAGCGGTTCGTAGCGCCGCAAAAGTCTTCCAAAATCTCGGAGCAACGCTTCATGATATCTCTCTCCCGCATACGAAATACGCCACACCCTGCTACTACGTGCTGTGTCCTTCGGAAGTGAGCAGTAATATGGCGCGTTACGATGGCATACGTTTCGGGCATCAAATCGAGAATCCCAAGGATTTACTGGATCATTACATCCGCGTCCGCAGTGAGGGCTTTGGCTCTGAAGTGAAGCGCCGCATCATGATCGGTACCTACGCGCTTTCTGCCGGCTACTACGACGCGTATTACCGACAAGCGCAACGCGTCCGTACGTTGATTCTTCAAGAT
Organism: Candidatus Peregrinibacteria bacterium Greene1014_49; assembly: GCA_007376635.1. GTDB lineage: Bacteria > Patescibacteriota > Gracilibacteria > Peribacterales > Peribacteraceae > 2-12-FULL-55-11. The sequence continues at coordinate 1,539 of VMGQ01000042.1, read as the reverse complement.
TGTACGGAAGCATTTCAAAAGGTCGACGTCATCATCGCGCCGGTTTCTCCCACTCCTGCCTTCAAGGTCGGTGCACATGAAGGCGATCCGGTTGCGATGTACCTCGAAGATATTTTCCTCGATCCCCAGGTAATGGCCGGCATCCCAGCACTCTCTTTACCGGGTGGATTTTCCAGGCCACAAGCAGGGGTGCCAGCACTACCCATTGGACTCCAGATCATGGGAGCGCAATGGGGAGAGGAGATAGTGCTGCACGCGGGGTATGCGTATGAGCAAGCGACGGAATGGCACAAGAAAAAACCTCGCCTGTGACACCTACCCTTCAGGCTGCGTCCGGACGTGCACGGAATTTTAGAGGAATCCTCGGCTGATAGTTTTCATCGAGAATTTCAGACGCGCCATTTGTCGCAATAACCGGCAAACCAATTCGCTCGCGATAGGCATTTCGTGTCTTGGTAATGTTTCGATCAGGCGCGATACTGACATTGCATTCTATGCTCAGACGAATGATACGCCTGAGTTCTGTCGCTGGAATGCCCTCGCCACTGACCAATGCTCGAATAGCCTCTGCCGCATCATCACGAATCCATGGAAGTTCTGGGGCTCTCACGCATCCGTGAAGCTCCGCGATAGCCAAGTCTTCTGGAAAGAGTGCTGACATAGAAGAAATATTGGAAGCGATCCTAGCTCCGTAGGGCTGGAATGCAATATGAATGGTTGTTTTTATGGCGGAACCGACCCCACTCCGCGCTGCGGCGCTACGAGGGGTCTCGGAGGAAGTTTTTGAATTCTGGTTGGGTTTGTGATGTTGAAACATTCTGGCGGGACCGACGGGATTCGAACCCGCGACCTCTTCCGTGACAGGGAAGCGCTCTAACCAGCTGAGCTACGGTCCCACAGATACTGCGATAGATGCAGCCGACTTACGGTACTTTTCTCTCGCTCTGGCCGCAAGATGATCGGATGAGCTTTCTTGATGTTCTTCGAACTCCTAGAAACAGCTTAATGGAGAGAGGCATTCTCAGACTTTCTTTCTCATACTGCGCGTGACTGACTCAATCTCGCGATTGTGGTAGCGAATATTGTTCGTGCCCCCTACAACACCTGCTCACAGCAATCCAGAATCATTTCTTCCTCTTCAATTCATACTCGAACTGATGGGCGCTCCATTTCTTATTCCGCTGGAAAATATCAATGGTCCCGTCTCGCAGCAGATCCCGATAAAAATCGATGTTATCGCTGACATGCGGTTTGCATTCCACCGTACTCGTACGTCGCTTCGTGATATCAAAACTTTTCCGGATCATTTTTTCCGTTTCCGCATATCGCGCTCCCGTATAGACGGGAACATACAGACGCGACTGTGTATGCATATGATCCGGAGCGACGCTCAGAAGATCACGAATGGCATCATCGCCTAATGGACCTCCTACAATCGCGAGATGCTGTTCGTCCGTCAATCGGCTTAACCCGTCGGGAGGCACGATATCCTGAGGAAGATTGGCGATGATGACGTCAAATTGTCGTCGAAGACCTGCA
>VMGQ01000041.1:7977-17297 GCA_007376635.1 Candidatus Peregrinibacteria bacterium Greene1014_49 | reverse complement strand
CGATGATCTGCTGCTGGCGTGCCGAGCGGCTGAAATCGCTGCTACTGTGGCGGCTTCTGGCATATTTCAATGCTATTGTTCCATCCAAATGCTGCGGGCCGCTGCTTAAGGTGAATGTTTCAAAGCCGTAGTTTTCGTCCGGGTACTCCGTATCCACGATATCCTCTGGAACAGTGACATCAATTCCTCCGATCACATCGACCGCATCCACAAATCCCTCAAAATCTACTTTGATTCCGCCGTGCATCGGAATGCCGAGCGTCCGGCCGATTTCCGTCGCCACTTCGCGCATCGCTTCTTTAGAGGCTTCAGGGGCTTCCATACCTTTGCCGCGGAGGTATCCTTTGTAGTCTCGGTAGAGACTGTTGATCCGCCCCTTGCCCATCTTGTCTGTCGCGAGGAAATACAGATCTCTGGGAAGCGATACAACGACTACACTCTGCGTTTTTGTGGGATCGATACTCGCTACCATGATCGTATCGGTCAGATCTTTCCCGTCATGGCTGCTGTCGCCCTGTCCAAAGAGAAGGATATTGGTGAATCCTGCATCATCATGAGGGACTTCTCCGCCGGTCACACTTACGAGTGTCCGGAACCCGAGCGCTTTCAGTCCCACGAGAGCTTTGGCCGTTCCTGCAATAAGGAACAACGCAAAGAGCACCGCAATCAGAATAAAGAGAACGCGCTTGAGCATCATGGCTTCGCGCTTCTCTTCTTCCCGCTTTTTCCAGGATTGATACCACCCGAGCAGTGGGCGAGCGAACGTGAGACCCCAGAGCGCTACCCTCTTCCAAGGGAAGCATCGCTTCGGAGGTTCTTTGAGGCGTCGGACAGAAAATGACATGCGAGAAAGATTCTAGATGAGGGGAGGACGGGCGTCACGCTCAATCCCCCTCACCCAACCTTCTTCTCAGAATCTCCTCCATCCCCTAGCCCCTTCCTCCACAGGAGGAAGGGGGAGCCTACTTTAAGAAATGGAAAGCATGGTCAATGCAATCACTCGTTATGAGAAAAAAGAGGGACGGTCGCATTGGAAAAGCGCCGTCACGCACCATCAGTCGAGTGTGAAGTCGCCGGTCGCGTCCGGGAAAGTGCCGTCATGCATCCCGTGAGCAGTGCGTAGAGAAGCGCATGTTTGACGAGCGAACCACAGTGAGCGAGGAGTTTGCGCTTCTCAGTACTGTGAGCGGTGATGCATAGGCACTTTCCCGCTAGCGACCATGTTTCTTTCTCCACTTTCTTTGCGCCAAAGAAAGTGGAAACCAATGGAAGCATCCGATGACATTCTCCCAGAGCAATTATGGTGTCGGTCTTCCAAAAAGCAGTATCAAGATCAAAAGAATCACCGGCTGATGTGCCAAATAGATAACGAGCGACCAGCGACTGACCACAGAGAATTCAGAAGTGAGAGCAGAGGGAAGATGAATGCCTCTAAATTCTTTACGTCTATAGACATAATCCGCAACTGCGCTTCCCATAAGCACCACGCCGAACCACGGTAGAAGAGGGAAGTAATCGAGACTGATAAAATCGAAAGGCATGATGCCGAAGGGAAGTAGGAGAGACGTACCAGTAGTCGTTCCCATCATTGCATTCCCGAGCACGATGATTCCGATGCCAAGGAGCAGGTTCCATTGTCGGAAATTTTGAAACAGCGGCAAAAGAAGGACGCTCAGAGCGATGCAATGGAGAATGCCGAAGCGGATGTACGTATTGGCATTGAAGAAATACGTAACCACCGTCAAAAGGAGCGCGGCAACGGCGATCTGCAGTGATCGCACAATGGCTCTTCGCCACATCGCTCCGGTATTCCGTGCACGCGCATTGGCAATGGTATTGCTTGCACCGGAAACAAGGAGAAAGAGAACTGCCGTGCTCCGCGCAAGCAGCCACCACCCGCCGTGCAGCGGATCAAAATTCCATCCGTAGAATTCTGCAAGATCGTACGCGGTGTGGTAGATGACCATTCCGAGGATCGCAGTGGTTCGGAGCACATCGATTTCAGGAAAGCGGCGCATTATATTTTCTGGATTCATACCTTGCAGTATAGCCGCAGCGGAAGATCGCTATCTTCCGCTTCCAAAAATATTCAAGCTCTACCGCGTCGTATCATTTACTCGATACGTCGATCGCGGCGGCAGGTCGCAGACGCCTTTGCGTGCAAGTTGAACATAATACGCGGTGCCCAGAGTTGCAGTGCATCCTTCACGCATGCGGGGAGCTTCCATCTGACGGACACGTGGGGAAATTCTGCGGGGCGGGCGCACAATTGCTCTTGGGAACTCTTCTTCAGACCAGTCGTCTTCCTCCTTCTTCATGGGTGTCTCCCATGTATCCGTATCCATGGAAGGCATTTTCCACTCATCAATTCCCAGATCTTCCATTCCAAAACCCTTCGAAAATTCCTCCCACGGAATCGTTTTACCAGGAACTTCCACGTAGACGGGACTTGCTTGCCATTGGGATTTTCCCTGGCCAACAAAAGAAACTTCTCCCCCCGTTGTCGCGGCATACCACTTGAGGAACGTGAGTTCGCCTATCGAATTGGTATTCACGCGGATGTGGAAATTCATCGGTAGTTCCTTCGGGAGATCTGTCTGCTCCATGCCAAGCTCTTTTCCGATAGCTGAGAATTGTATAACGCGCATTGCCCGATGCAAGTAATCCGGAGCGAGCATCAGCGAGTAGGCTGTGCCTCCCTGATAGCGAGTGGATTCCAGCGTGAAGAGTGCATCAAAGAGCCCAGAAACAAGAGATTGGACATCTTCGTCGCTCACCTTCGCTCCTGCTTGGCGCATTCCTGCAGCCCATCCGTCTGTAAATGATGGTGTCTGGGATTCGGCACTCGGAATCGGAATTTTCATCCAAGGCTTATTTGCGAGAGTTGCTATCCCGCCAATTCCTTCACTGAGATTTCCATCTACGCTCATGACTTTGAAGTAGAGCGTGCTCTGATAGAGCGCTGCAGCCATCTTCACGCGCCCCTGCATGCCGTTGCCTTCCATGTCCATCGTCATCTTCCACCACGCCTTCGTGGTTGCAGGCGTTTTTCCCTCCTGCGCACCTTTCATCCAGAGGGCTGCGTGCATGCCGTTTCCTGCTGCACGAAATTCCGATTCCACCGCATGGGGATTTCCCTTGAAGTCCAACTGGGGAAGGAGAGCCGATGGGCTTGCTGCGAGAGCAAAAGCGGAAAACGGAGTAGCGAGAAGCGTAAGAGTGGAAAGCATTCCGATGGAACGGCGCATGGAGAAGGGGAGGATTGCCGCTCATTCTAAGCACACGAGATCATGCGCGCAATGAATACACTTCTCGCGGCGAAAGAAAACAATAACTTAAAAGCAGTCCTGCAAGCCCCGCCATCACAATGGATCCCGTCCATAGATGCACCGACCACCAGATGCCATTTGTCATCATGATCGTGCTGAAGTAACCGATGAAGAGTGTTGTAGGAACGACGAACGAAAACACGCGCACGCGTTGCACATGCTCTTCAAAGGGAAAATTTTTTCGTCCAATGATATCTGCAACGATTCCTGTGACTATTGCACTGGGCAGCAGAAAAAGACCGTCGCGCATTGCTGCCATTGCAAGCGTGGAGAGCACGATGACAAAGGTATGAGAGCCCAGTGGCAGCATCCCTCTGCGTGTGATGAAGAGCAGTGTGCCAATCAGTAGGATCGTATCGAAGAGGTAGCCGGTGATTGCAGCCGTCTGCATCAGTTCAGTGATTTCCATGCCGGGAAACGCTCCGCCTGCTCGCACGGTAATGTAATGGGAAAATTGCATAAAAAATGAGACGAGAGCGAGGCCGCAGGTAGCAGAAAAGAGCACTGGAACATGATCCATGAATGCGGAGGTTTTTATGCTGGATCGGTCGAGCATCCACGCGCGCAGATTGGCGGTAATGATGAGAAAACCTCCAGTTGCGAGGAGAAGATGTGTCGGACTCAGGAGTGCTTCGATGCCTCCTTCAATTCCGAAGGTTTCATGCCAGACCAAATCACCGACTCCTCCAGCGGCAAAAATGATTGCGCCGATCAATGCACATCCGTACCCGAGGGGAATGGCGGAAGAAAAGGATCCTCGCTGTGCCCGGCGATTCCAGAGCGTGATGCCGAGAATCGTTATCGTGGATAAGAAATATCCGGAGTAGAGAATGCCATGCCATGGGGTGAAGAATGTCTCGAGCTCCGGAATATGCAAATGCGCCCAGCCATCGAGAAACAGTCCGGTGATAAACCAGAGAACCGCGCAGGTGACGAGCCATTGCTGGAGGCTGGTGGGAGGAGTGCGGCGGAGAGAGGACATTGTTTCTGAGCTTATGGATTGGATGTGTTCAATGCAAACACCGTAAAGGGGTGCAAGGGCCAAGGGCACAAAAAAAGACCAAGGATTACTCCTTGGTCTTTTCATGCATTTACTTCAAGTTCACTTTTCCACCTGCAGCTTCGATTTTCTTCTTCATCTCTTCGGCCTCGGCCTTGGGGACGTTCTCCTTCAAGACCTTTGGAGGAGTATCGACAGCGGCTTTGGCATCACCGAGAGGCCAGCCCGTGATTTCACGGACGACTTTGATGACGGCGATTTTCTGTGCGCCACTATCGGCAAGTTCCACGTTGTAGGCACTCTTTTCATCTTCTGCAGCAGCAGCTCCACCTGCGGCGGGAGCAGCGGCAGCGGCTACGGGAGCGGCGGCGGAAATACCGTACGTCGTCTCCATGAACTTCACGACGTTATTGAGTTGTACGACGTTCAGCTTTTCGAGTGCGTCGATCACTGCTTGTTCTTCCTTCGTGAGAGTTGCGGCGTCTGCCATGGGAATAGGGGGTAGGGAGTAGGGGGTAGGAAAAAAGGGACAACGTGTATTAAGATTTTTTCTTCGCGACCTCGGAGAGGGCTCGCGCGAATCCGGTTAGAGGAGAGTTACAGATAGAAGCAAACGATCGCAGTGGTGACTGGATCATGCCCGCAAAGATTCCGAGGAGCTCTTTTCGACCCGGCATCTTTGCCATTGCGACGGCTTCGTCTTTCGTGAGCACTTTTCCATCAAAGATTCCGCCGATGAGAGCGACCTGTTGGTGATCTTTGGCGAACTTGAACGCAATCTGGGCGCCGGTCAGTGGGTCTTCAAAACTGAAGATACAAGCGACAGGACCATCAAGTGCGCTATCGGCGATTTCCGGAAGTCCGACTTCTTTTGCGGCAATGCGCATCAAGGTTTTCTTTGCGACCTTCATCTCTGCTTTGCCTTCCTTCAGTTTGCCGCGCAGTGCCGAGACATCACCCACGGTGAGGCCGATGTAGTGGGCAAATATCACCGATTGTGATTTCTTCATCTTGTCTTTGAGTTCGGTGAGTTGCAGATGCTTCTGTGCTTTGGTAAGGGCCATATCGATTCGGAAATGGGCTAATAAAAAGGGTCCCCCTGTCATTGTCCGGGAGACCAGCGAGGCAAACGGCACGGTTCATCAAGCCAGAGCCGGGTGATCGATGCTGTATGCCTCGGAGGGACTTACCTTCGGCCATCAGCCTAACGCCCTCGGTCTTCGGACGTGAAGCATTGTACTCACGCCGCGGTCGCGGTCAAGGAATTTTGCGAACTTCATTGCCCTACCCTCTTCCGAATTCTAAAATACATTCTCTATGGACTCGCACGTCACTGATCCCCAGGCGCTTCTCGAGAGGATTCGGGCTGCCGGTACGCAGTTTCAAAGTGAGCGTGTAGGGAAGGCATACGCCATTGCGGAGTCGCTGTACCAGGGAGAGATGCACTGGTCGGGGGTACCGTTTCTGACGCATGTGCTCGAAGTGCTTGAGACATTGCTTCCTTTTGAGCCTGATGAAGATGCGGTGATCGCGACGCTTTTGCATCATGTGCTCTCTTTGAAAGGCATGACCTTCGGGGAGATCGAAGATCGTTTCGGTACGCGCGTTCGCGCGCTTGTCGGAGGAGTTCATTTGCTTGCCCATGTCACCGTGCATGATCGTCGTCACTCCATCGATGATTTGCGGCTGATTCTTCTCACGGTTTCTGATGATGTGCGTACCGTGCTCATTGCGCTTTGTGACCGCTGCACCCTGCTCCGCCGAGCTGCGGAACTTCCACGTCCCGTGGCGAAAAAACTTTCCCAAGATGCTCTGCAACTCTTTGCTCCTGTGGCCTCGCGTCTGGGTATCTATACGCTCAAGCGCGAACTTGAAGAGCGGGCATTTCCCGTGATGTATCCGGGTGAAGCAGAACGCATTCAGGAACAACTCGCCCGTCTCATTGCGGAGAAAGGAAAATTTCTGGAACAGGCAGCGGTGTTTGTTTCCGGCTATCTTGCCGAGCAGAATATCGATGCCACCGTCGATGCGCGCCAGAAGCAGTCCTATAGCGTCTTCTCCAAGATGCGCAGCAAGAGCATTTCGCATGTGAGTGATGTCTATGATCTCTTTGCTCTCCGGGTCATTGTCCCTTCTGAAGCCGAATGTTATCAGGCTCTTGGGCTTTTACATCGCCTCGGTCGCCCGATCGCGAATCGTTTTAAAGACTACATCGCATTTCCCAAGCCCAACGGCTACCAGAGTCTGCACACCACACTCGCGCAGCTTCCCCATGTGCCCGAAGGTGTATTTGTCGAAATACAAATCCGCACTGTCACAATGCACAGAGAAGCGCAATTCGGTGTGGCCGCGCATTGGAGCTACAAAGAAAAGGGATCGCGCACAGCACACGCGCTCGCCCAAGCCCAGCTTCAGCGCCTTCTTTCCACACAGCAATCTATAGAGCAAGGCACAGGAAAAGATGCGCTCGTCGATCACATCTTCGTGCTCACGCCGCGCGGCGATATCATTGAGCTGCCCGAAGGTGCAACGCCACTCGATTTCGCTTTTCAAGTACACACGGATCTTGGTCTCGCCTTCCGTGCTGCGCGAGTAAACGGCGTGATTGTGCCATTGAACTATGCTTTGAAAAACGGCGACGTTGTGGAGATTATGAAGAGGAAAATCCCGGAACCTTCCTCACAGTGGCTGCAGCTGCTGAAAACTGCATCATCGAAAAGCAAACTCAAGCGGTATCTCTACGCGCAGCAGCGACCGGAGCTCATCGGTCGGGGGAGGGAATTACTCAATGCAGAGTTGCTCCGATTCCATCTGCCCGTACTCGATACAGATCTCACTGTCCTGAAATCGTATGACGGAGAAAAACTCACCAAAGAGAGGCGCGAAGATATTCTCATGAAGATCGGCCAGGAGGCGGAAAAAGCCGCAACTGCACTCACGCATTTTGATGCCCTCAAAGGAAAATTAATCCACGATCTTCCGAGTCGCATTGTCCGAAATTCGCGCAAGGAAACCGTTGTCGGCATCGAGGGTAATGTCCCTATGCCCGTACGCTATGCCAAATGCTGCGAGCCGCAGGAGTGGCCGCGGGGCGACATCGCCGGCGTCATCAACCGGAGCGGTGCTGTAATGGTGCATCGGGATGAATGTAAAATGTTCAAGAATGCGAGCAAAGGGAGGAGGGTGAGGATTTGGTGGAAATAGCTTTCAGATGTATTTCCCCGTATATTTACATAATTAAAAATTGGCGTATCATAATATATGTAATCGCTCATTCACATCACAAATGTACCCATGCACCATTCCTCTTCTGTGATTGTTTCACGGGAGGACAATGTTTTCCCTACGAGGAATGGTGTCGTGGGGATTGAGAGTTTTTTCAAGGAGAGGCCATGAGCCGCAGTACAGACTTGAATAAGGTGTCCTCAGCGGAGGAGGCCGGCTACAACCGGGTTGCCGGAGCTTGGATCATCGCGATTTGTATTTTTGTCGCCATCGTTGTGACACAAATCAAAAGGACTTCGCCGCCGAAGGAGGTGCCCCCTGCACAAACGGCCAAGCCGTGAGCTTGGCATTTCTCGATCCCCGCAAAGCCCTCTGTTCATCGCTTGATGGATGGGGGGCTTGCTCATGCTTTTATTATGCGTATTTCCGCACCCCAGTAGGGGTGTGCTGCTGGCAAGGATGTTATTTTATGAACAACGTGGCAATTGGCTTTAAACTGCCTTCTTTTGGTATCCGCTCCGTCACCACTTTTCCTCTGCGTTTGAACACCCGATACACACCCGCATTTTTTTTCGCAGGAATGACACGATAATGACCTCCTATGAACGCAATGGCACAGTAGTTTTCTATAGCAATCCCCATCCCGCCGATCTTCCCAATCATCCGCTCAAAATGTTTTTTCCGTGGAACGCCCAGCGTGTGGCTGTCGAAATGTGGGCAATGGATTCCCTTGAGAAACCCGAGTCCGCGGACATTGATGTATTTCCATCGCTTGGGATTGTAAAAGGAAAGGGAATCGCTGTGCCCGGAGGCAAACCAGCAGATGGATCCCGCACTGATGCCGCAGAGCACGGTTCCGCGACTCCACGCTTGTTTGAGGAGCCTATCCACCCCAAGTCGGCGCCAGAGCTTCATCATCATGAGGGTGTTTCCTCCGCCAACGTAGATGATGTCTGCCCCGAGAACCTTGCGTTTGATCTCCGTCGGAGTCGGAGGATTCTTCAAAAGAAGCAGTACGTCCACTTTGCATCCCAGACGTTTCCCAAAATACCGATGGGCGAAGTTTTGATAGCGAATGCTGTCTAAGCTTGCTGTGGGAATGAAGAGGAGCTTCGGATGTTTTTTCCCAGAAAGCCTCACGATCTCGCGATCAATAGGGAGAGTGGAAGCTTTACGAAGGTGACCTCCGCCGATGGCGATGATTGCTCTGCGTTTTGTCATTGGAGCGAATGTAGCGCAGTGATCAATTTTAAAAATTGCATCGTTCTTGCATTTACAGTAGAAAAATGTTCAAATATTCGACTATGTCTCTTCCTAATGACATACCTCCTGATCGATTCAATGAGCTTCTTGCACAGGTTCCGATTGTCGAGGAAAACCTTCGGGAATTGATGTCTCTCAAACCAGTGGATTTTTCCGCTGTAGAAGAGAAAACATGTGTGCTCATTGATACGGCGGATAGGTTGCAACATCTGACTTGGCAGTTGCGGGAACAGTCATCGCTTTTCCGGAGCATATTTGGACACGATGTCAGTGGAGTATTCAGTAATTTGGGATCCACCTTAGATGATATACGGCATCAGGCATCCTCTCTATTCGACAAAATATCCTTTGATAAAATTCTTAACGAAATTGGAGTTAAAGAAAATGAAGGAGCACGTATGGAAGTAGGATTCGTTGATGAGTTAAAGAAAATGGCTAGGGACTACTGCTTGATTGAACAAATTGCTGTTGATAATGATAGTGATGACGATGCTGGTGTTCCG
>VMGQ01000041.1:0-7956 GCA_007376635.1 Candidatus Peregrinibacteria bacterium Greene1014_49 | reverse complement strand
AGGTCTTGGATCGGGGCATCGGCGAATTCGACACGCTGTTTCTCGAATATTTTGGAGGGTCGTGTGTGGATGTGGACTTTGAGGGGTTGCGCCAGAGGGTTCGTACATATTGTATGGATCAGTCCGAGGCACCAGAAGAAATCTCTGATACAGATAACAATGTTCTGCGTAGCATTTGTATTGCAGAAAGAGATGTAAATTGTTGGCGTGCTGAGGTACATAAACATGCGGCAGAGATCCTGGATTTACGTTCGCAGGTCTGGATATCGCTCTGGACAGCTCTTCGGACTATCGAGTCCATCGGGTATTGGGTATCTGGACATATTATTGAGCCTGAAGCTCGTTCCATACAACAGTTTCTTGCAGATGCGACACCCGCGCTGAAAAGCGTATTTTCGAGGAAAAGCCGAAAGTCCCCATTAGATTGTGAAGGCGACGCAGACGCGGTTGTTTCTATGCATCAAGGAACGGTTGCAGCGATATTATCCAACATCGTTGCTAATGCAGGGAAGCATGGAAAATCAACCGCGCTACACATCACTTCCCTTGTACAAGAGCACAGTGTTCAGTTGATCGTCGAAGACAATGGAAGCGGATTTCCTGTAGAGGTTGCTGAGAGGATCTATGAACCCGGATTTTCCGGCGGTGAAAGTTCTGGTCTTGGTCTTGCAGATGCCGATAAAAGAATGGCTATCACGGGCGGATCGCTTCATGCCGATGGGCATGGTGGATTGATAAATAAAACCAATGGAAATGGTGCAAAATTCACACTCACCCTTCCACGCGTTGATGTGTTGAATTCGGCGCACTAGAGTATATTTTTAGCCTGGTGGAGCGCGGGGGAATCGAACCCCAACTACCGGTTGGCAATCCCGTAGTGCTGCCTAGCCGCGCCCCATGAAGGCATTAGGAAGTATGCATTTTTTCTATCCATTGTCAGGTGTACAAACGTACACTCAACAGTACAAAAAAGCTTGAATTTGGTTTCTAAGTATGTATACTAAGTACAGTTGGCAATCCGGTAGTCCCTTTAAAGGGAATCGAACCCCGCTCTCTTGCGGGGTTTTTATTACCATTCGGATTTTTCCCACTATTTCAGCAACTCCTCCATCAGCTTCTCCACCATCTTCTGCCACTTGAGTTGCTCATAATTCCTCGCACCCGGTGCATAGAGCGGTGCGATCTCCAGACGCTTTTCGGTATCCAATTCTGACACGAGTTCCTGAATCGCCTGGTGCATCTCGTCCTCGGAAACTGCAATCTCCTTGTCATGGATCAATTGTTGAATGCCCATGCGCAGGGTCAGTCGTTCTGTCGCGCGTTTGCGCATATCGGTCTCCAAGTCTTTTGCAGTTTTTTTGGATTTTTCCATCCACTGTTCGAGCGTCATGCCTTGCTCTTTAAGTGTTCCCGCGAAATCTTCAATGAGATTCCGGAATTCGTCTTCGATGAGTTCATCGGCGAGCTCCACGCTCGTTGCCTTAAGAATCGCTTCAAAGAGCGTGCCCTCGCGGCGTTGCTTCTCGATGCGGTCTTCCTGTTCCTTCATGGCAGCATTTTCCAGCTGAAATTTCTCTTTCACGAACGCGTCGCTGAGTTCCGGCTTTTTCACTTCTTCCACAGACTTCACTTCGACATGGAAAGTCACCGGAGTTCCTGCGAGATGCTCTGCATGGTATTTTTCCGGGAACTTCAGCGGAAAACTCTTTTTGTCGCCGGTTTTTAAGCCCACAAGCTGATCTTCAAATCCTGGAATCAGTGCCTTGCTTCCGATCACGACCGGGCGCGCCTTCATTTCACTTCCGGGGATTAATTTCCCCTCTTTATCCTCTCCACGCACATCGAGCATCAGCTTATCGCCCGTTTTCGCGCTGCGTTCCACGACGGTGCTGATCTGGTGTTCGACTATCAGTGAATCAATCATGCGCTCAATATCCTTTTCTTCGATCTTGGTTTCTTTCTTGTCTACGGTGATTTTTCCTTCCTTCACAGAGACTTTTGGGCGTTCGATGAACGTGAGGACGATTGTGAGGGGAGAGGATTGCTCGATTGCTGCACTGGGCGGAATGATGGGCGTGATCTTGTGCTCTTTGATCGCTGCCTGCATGGTATCGGGCAGAAGGACGCGTACCGTTTCTTCGAGAAGCTTCTCGGGGTCTGCTTTTGCGTGTACGAGATCGATGGGGGCTTTTCCTGGACGGAAGCCCGGTAGGTTCATATGCAGCGCAAGCGATTCCAATGCGCGTTTCTCGGCTCCTGCAGATTCCTCGGCGGTAAACACCGCGCGACATTCCACTTTGGCCTTTGGGAGCTTCTTAACGGTTATTTGAGGACTCATGTAGCGGAGAGCATAGGGAAGGAATTGAGAATTGAGAATTGAAAATTGAGAATTAATTCTGCATCTCAAAAGACGGTATAGATGTCTGTCATTCTCCATTCTCCATTCTTCATTCTCCATTCTCAATTACGCCGCGCACGGCGTTTTTGCCACCAAACAAGCATTGGGCTGGCAATAAAGAAGGAAGAATATGTTCCAATGATCGTTCCGACAATCAGTGCGAGGATGAACCACCGGATGCTTTCTGCGGCAAAAAAGAAGAGAACGAGCAACATAATAAGAGCACCGATACCGGTGTTCATCGTGCGGGTGAGGGTTTCTAAGAGACTGCGGTCAACGATGGATTCCAGTGATTCGCGTTTGCCATCGGTCAGAAGATTGCTGCGGATACGGTCGAAGATGACGATCGTGTCATTGACCGAGTACCCCATGATGGAGAGGAGTGCCGAGACGTAGAGCGTGTCCACCTCAAAGGTCGTATACCATCCGATGATGATGAAGACACCGACGGTGATGATGATGTCATGGAGAAGAGCGACCACTGCAGCACACCCAAAGCTCCACGGTGACATGCGACCCGGGATCTTCCGGAAAGCGGCAGCGAGATAGATGATGATGGCCAGCGATGCGATGACGAGTGCCCATCCGGCGCGCTTTTTGAGCGTTGCCCCAACCGTCGGTCCGATCGTTGTGTACTGCAGTTCCTTGATCTTCTCGGTTCCCGAGCTCAGATGTGCAAGAAGCTCAAGGTGCTCTTCATTGGTGATGTTACGCATCCGCAGCATCACCGTGCCGTCTTTCGTCGCGGCGGAAGCGATATTGCCGATAGCTATGCCCGTTACCGGAGTAAATCCCTGTGCAGCGGCAACGAGGCTGTCCTTTGTAGCGCCTGTAGGAAGTTGTACTTCTACGAGCGTGCCCCCGGTAAACTCAATGCCAAACTTTGGTCCCGGCTGGATCATCAGAAAGATGCTTCCGGCGCTGAGCAGGAGAGAGAGGGGGATGAAGACCTTGGAAAGGCGGAGGAAAGACATCGGGGGAAGAGTAGCGGGGATAATTGAGAATTGAAAATTGAGAATGGAGAATTATTCTCCATTCTCAATTCTCCATTCTCAATTTGCTTATACGAATCATTCTAACGTCACCTGTTTGTTCCATCGAAACCACACTTTTCCCTATTTCCGTCATCCAAAATGGTGCATTTTCCAGCCACGCATCCGGAATCAGCATGGCTGCGACGATACGGGAGATCAGCGGGCGTTTCGTTACGGGAAGGGGAATTGCAGATCCCTCTTCCATGAGAAAGCGCCGGAGAAGTTCCGCGTCGTTACTGATAGCAGTTTGCCGGCCATTTACCGCGGTAATGAGCATCGCAGAGTCGACTTGATCTCTGCTGATCTGGACCGCCCATCCGCGGATCTGTTCAGATTCTTCTTCGGATGCGATTTCCGAAAGCCTCAGCGTTTGAAAAGGAAAACGTCCATCATCAAATGCGTATTCCAGAAGTTCCACATTGGGATGGCGGAGCTTAAACGAGCGGTGCAACGCATCAATGCGGGAGTCGATATCCGTCGTATTGTGTGCGTTTCCTGTGAGGAGAATGAGCTTTGCTCCAGAGGCAGTCGTACCGGTGTGGATCTCTGCATCCAGCGTAACAAGAGGCAGGAGTTCATAACGCAAACTCACTTGAGACCCGCCGAGGTCTTCGAGTTTCTGAAGCAGCAATCCTTCCAGGATGATGTGGTCATCGGAGGAAAGATTACGGTTGAATTGAGCAAGTATTTCATCAAGACTGCCGAATGCAAGAGCGCTTTCAGGATTTTCAAGGGGGGAAGAGAGGGATTCTTCGGAACGTGGAGAGAGGGGGGTGCTTGGCCACGCTCGAACAACGGTATTGCCGTTTTCTTGGAAGCTCAGAAGATGCGTGGCATTGCCGAGTAGCGATGCATGGAGAGCACGTTGCGGTAACGTTTGTGCATTCGGCAGTGCATCCGTACGCATAAATATCCAGGATTCCTTGGGCAATCGTCCGAGAGCTTTCCAGCCGTGGTCGTAGGCAAGTCGTGATCCAGCTGCGAGAAATGCATCAAGTTCTCGCTCTCTAGGGCAGGAATCTTTTCCTGTGCTGGAAACAATAATGCGATATGGTCCGATGTCACAGCTCTTTCCGTCCCATACTCCAAATTTCTTCAGAAATCCCACGCTTTGCATTTCTCCCTGTGGGAATTCCACAACACCAACTGCATCGAGCGGCGCTTCGCTGATGACATCATCCAGTACAGGGAAGACAGATTTCCATTGCTGGAGTTGCTCTGGAGATGGATTCTTCATCAACAATACTGTGTTTGTTGCAGGAAGAATATTTTGTGGTTCCAGGCTATAGAAAGGCAGAAGTTGCACACCGGGGATCAGCAGTAATGCGATGATGCATGCCAAGACAAGAGCAAAGAGTATAGCGGCTGTGCTTGCGATGATGGTTGTGTGCTTGGTCACGGGCGGGATTGTACCCGATTACACTTTTTAAATATATTTCCTAAAAAGCAATCAGACGAATGCAATACTTACCATCGCTCCCCTTAGCCATCTATTGAACAAAAAATGTATTCATAAAACAATCCTTCACTCTGCGCAATGCTAGAAATTTGCCGATCCAAAATCCAGGTGTACGATATTTCGATTTACCCAAGTTGGTAAATCCAACACCAACACTCCGGGGCCCCGGATCCAAAAAAACAAGATACAAGAAGCAAGAAACAAATACAGAAGAAGATCCTTCACACCACAGGCCGCCCAAGTAGGGAGGAAGAGACGCACGAGGCTCAAACATATTGATCAACAAACATAAAACAAAAAAATGCCTTTCCGTGCCTCTCTTCCTCCTTGCTCTCCGATGATCGTCGCGCGAATGAGAGGGTCTTCGCGCCATGCATCCACCACTCCCCAGTGCAGCCAGGAGCCCTGCGCACCTGCCGCTGCCGTCACGGGGAACTCGTACGGCTACGAGGATAAACAAGAGGCCAAAGGAGGGCACGGAACCGAGGACACCTCTCCTCACCGGTCTTACTGGACTCAGCTGCGTCAACATGCAACTGATAGTCCCTAGGACCCAAACAAACACAAAAAGGCCAGTTCGCTGGTCTTTTTGTTTTATGCGTGGAAGAGAAACCTACGGTTTCTCTCCCACGAGCCCTCTCTTCCCTCAGCTGTGCGCTCCAACTTGGCAAAGCCAAGCTTCGCGATTTTTTTATGGGATGCTTTTATTTTCCATTAAGCCAAGGTGCGGATGTTCGAGGAAAACTTCTACCCCCCAGAGCACCCCTACTGGGGTGCGGTTTTCATTAATTCCCCAACCCCTTCAACCTCTCCTTCACCCCCTCCCGATACGGATCCAATTCCAATGCTTTCTCGAAACTGATCCGTGCCTCTTCCTTCTTCTCTAACTCCATCGCAGCAAGTCCGTGAAGTTCATGCGCAAGTGCTTCATCGGGGAACTTGGTCACGGCTTCCTGTGCTTTGGTATAGGCATCCTCTTTCTGTCCCGCGACAATTGCCGTTTTAACGTAGCCGTCATAGTCCTCGAGCGGCGCATCGGGTGCGGTGAGGAGGATGGCAAAGTGCTCGAGCGCGAGCATGATTTTACCGGAGAGATTGGCTTCTACGGCAATTGCGCGGTGGATTTCTGCCTGGGGCTGAAAACCGTTTTGCAGGCTGTATTCGAGGAAAGTGATCGCGTTGTCGCGTTCACCTCTCGCGCTATATGCCCTAGCAAGGAAGTACTGGATCTCGGGTTTACTGGGATCGAGGTTATAGGCGTGCTCGAGTGATGCAACTGCTGCGTCTGTGCGCTCGGATGTGAGTTCGCAGTATCCCTGGATAATCCACGCGTCGCGGTAGTCGGCCTGGATCTGGATGACTGTTGTGAGAAGAGGAAGTGCGAGTTCGCATTCGTGGACTTGTGCAAGTGCGCGGGAGAGGAGTGTGGTCAGGTGAATCTCCGTGCTCTCGGGAAAGAGCGCGAATTCGTCGTAGGCGGCTTGCAGACTGCGAGCGTACGATCGCAGGATCGGTTCCCAGCCTGCAGTGACGGCCTGCAGTTCCTGCTGTGCTTGAGGGTGATTCCCTTTGACGATTGCAAGCAGTGCAAGCCCATAATGTTTCTGCGGAGATTCGTTGGCATTGAGAAGAATCTCATCAGCTTGCACGAGTTGCCCGGTCCGGAGAGCCACGATACTTTCCAAAAGAAGCAGATCTTCACTACGGGCACCGGCGCTCCGGAGTGCTTTGAGTGTGCGCTCAACTCCCTCGATGTCGCGTCTCTGCAATTGTGCTTGTGCGAGCTTGCGGAGCGCCGGCAGTCCGCCATCGTTATCCACGGACAGCCGGTACTCTTTTTCCGCTCCGGCCCAGTCGCTTTTGAGTGCAAACACATCACCCTGACGCAGATGCAGAAGGGCTCTGTCACGAGGATCTATCGCTGTGGTCACTGCAATATTTGGTGCCAATTGTTCCAAAGTGACGCCACTGCCGCTCGCAGGGGCTTGCAATATTTCGGCTGATTGCCGCAGTTGCCACCAGACGAGCGCCAGGACTCCTGCGGCGCACACGACAGCGAAAGCGATGGGGAGAGCGATGCGGGGGGGGATCTTCATGAGGAGAGACTAACAAAGTGGATCCCCTATGTGCCAGCGTTCATTGTTGCAGGTTGCAAGTTGCAGGTTGAAAAAACGAAACGGTTACTTCTTGCAACCTGTAACCTGCAACTTACTTTTCCACCCTCGGACTCAGCTCTCCATCTTCCGTACTCTCAGAAGCGACATGTGCTCGCGCTGCGGCCTGAGCTATATGCTTGGGAAGACTTCCATATCATCAGGAAGGAGGATCGTGACCTGGTCGCCTACTTCGGCGCGGTAGAACGTGATCGAGGCGAGAAGGACGCGGTAGGCCTTGCCTTCGGCGAGGATTTTGTACTGTCCGTCCTCCTGGATGAGCACGCCTACGGCCGTCTTTCGCTTTACAGGGGCAATCTGTTTGTAGATGAATTTTCCTTCGTCGGTGATGGTGAGTTTCATGCCGTCGCTTTCCACAAGCTTGCTCTTACTGGCATAGTTTGCGGGAACCGGATAGGTCTGCCCTGAGGCATCGACCATGTTCTGTCCGTCGAAAACGCCTTCAACGATCTTGCCTGATGCAGCTGCAGTCGAGCCACTCATGGTGCTTGCGCGCGATACAATCCTCTCGCGATCCGTATCCGTTACTCCTGTCACCTGGCGAAGCAGCGCGTGTGCGGTCTTCAGAGACGCATTGGCGCTTTCGATGAGTTCTTGAACCTGGAGGATGACGTCGTCGGACATAATATTCGGGTTAGGGTTAGGGTTCGGAATCAGAGCGGGTAGAGACGTGCGACTCGCACGTCTTTACGAGGACACAGAGAGGGATGTCGATTTCATTCGTGCACGCATCTCGATGTCTGTGAGGAGTCCCGCCTGAGCACCGATTGCTCCAACGACACTACCGCTATTTATTGTACCTGCAATGAGTGCGTCGGGCAAGGTGAGACCCGTGAGCAGTGCCCATGTGACGCCTGTGGTAAAGGCATCGCCGGCACCCGTCGTGTCGAT
>VMGQ01000040.1 GCA_007376635.1 Candidatus Peregrinibacteria bacterium Greene1014_49 | reverse complement strand
TGACCAAATCCCGGGATCCTCCGATTGCTTCTGCAGTTCCTGTATTTTTTTCGGAATGCCACGAGCCTCAAAGAGAGTCCTTACCCGTGTTCAGAGCGGACTCCAGTTCGCGAAGTTTTTTGAGGAGCTCTTCCATGGGGAAGGGGGAAAGGGATTGGGGTTCGGGTTCGGGTTCGGGTTCGGGTTCGGACGCAATACTAAGGAGCAGTCTACTGGAAAGTATGCGTAGAAGATATTGAGTTGTATAAATGAACATCTTATTTAATATTTGCAATATTCCCTCGGGGACAAATCTCATAAATTTGGCTATAATATAAGGAAATATCCATGACTGAATCACAAACACCAACTCCGGTACTTCCCGATCAGCCATCACCCCCGACGCTGGGGCATATCTTCCATCGGATGAGTCTGCCGGTATTGCTCTTCTGTGCCGTCTTCGCGACTGCGCTGGGAGTTTCCCGGATTGCTATTCTTCCTGCGCTTACTGCCGTTGAAGTTGGGGGAGTGGTGCGTGATGCATCGGGACTGAAGTCCCATGCGGAGGAGCTCCAGGCAACGCTTGCCCTACTCCAGGAAGACCGCGAGGAAGAGGTTTTACCTCAAGGCGGCACGGTCTATCGCTCTCTCGTTGATACAAAAATTGGAAGTCCCTCTGTGACGGAACTGCTTCAAATATTTCGTACCATTGCTCAAAGTGTGGTGCCACAGGCGAACAAGGCAATTTCCATTACTGGCGTACACCATGATGCTTTGAAAAAGTCTCTGACGCTGAGCGGCGATGTGAGCGGTGCTGGCCCAGGCAGTATGACGGTGCTCGCACAGTTCACAGAAATTCTCCGCGATGATCCGCATGTACGATCGCTTGTTGCGCCCACATTTTCCCGTCTTGAAGACCCGAGGATCGGGCCGCATTCGCCGTTCACTATTGTCCTGACCCTCCAATGACGACGTCTTTTTCTCATAGGCTCTGGATATCCACCATCCTTCGCTGGACGGCATCCGCAGCGCTGATTTTGCTTGGCGGGAAATCTCTCGCTTTTCATATTTCGACGGTTCGCGATGTGCGCGCATCTGCGTTGCCTCTTGCTCAGGAAATTCCGGCTCTCGAGCGCAGGGTGAATATTCTCAAAGAGCAAAAGGAACTCACAGAACTTTCGCATGCACTTCGCGTCGGCTCTCCCGAGGAACAGGTGCACATCTATGCGCTCCCCGAAGAGACGGATCTCGATAAGGTCGTTACGGCCTTCGATGTGCTCATAGAAGAATTGCGGCATCGAAAAATACTCACCAAGGTTTCTCCGATCACATTCGGCGACCCAACATCTGCGGAAGACGGAATACGCAGCCAGCCAGTGACCTTCGAGGCGACCCTGCATCATGATGGTATTGCCGCACTGCAAACATTCGTACGCCTCAGTGGACTTCTTTCCGTTGCTGATGCATTGAGTCCGGAGGAGCGCTCGCGTTTGCTTCTTCAGACGGAGCTGGAAAATCCTGCGGCGATTGTCGCGCTGGAACAATTCCTGAATACCGATCTCATGACGTATCTTCGCGAGCCGCGCCCGGCCGAGGAGCAGCTGCTCAGGTCTTTTTCGAATCAAAGCTTCGAGCGTGCGTTCCGAGATGTCATTCGCGGATCACTTCTTGCTGATGCCGGAAGACTCTTTCAGCCTGCATTTGCAACAAGACTCGCAGATGTACGGCTCTGGCCGATGCAGATGATGGATATTCAAGCGATCAGTCTTGAGGCGGGAGGGGCGGCGGAGTGGTATCGGGTGAAGGTGAAGATAGTGCTCTCTATGAGAGCTTCGTAGCTTGACCATCCCCCTGCGTTCCTTCACATTGAGCGTGCAGCATGCAGAAGCGCAGACAATACATCGGTTCCCACTCCCGCGACGCCAAACGTCCGCGGACGAATGAAGAAATCAAATCAGCAGAAGTGCTTTTGGTCACAGATGGTGTGACAGAGCGTGTTCCCCTTGAGGAGGCTCTGCGGAGAGCTAAGGAAGCGGAATATGATCTCATCGAGATTGCCGCGAAGGCCAATCCGCCGGTCGTGAAAATCGGCGACATTGGGCAGTACCTCTACCAGCAACAGAAAAAGGAGCGGAAGCAGAAGAGTGGCTCTAAGCAGACGGAGGTGAAGATGCTCCGGTTCGGATTTCGCACCGATCAGCATGATCTCGACCGTCTCATCGAACGCTCGAAGGAATTTCTCGCAGAGCGGCATCTCGTGAAATTCGTTGTCCGTCTTCGGGGGAGGGAGCTGAGCAACAAGTCCTTTGCCGGGGACAAACTAAAAGGAGTCATCGCAGCGCTCAAAGATGATGCGGAGGTGGAGATGGATATGCGGATGCAGGGGAATAGTTTCGTGGTGGTGCTCAGGGCGAAGAAATAGGGGTGTGAGTTGAGACGTCCGGCCGGACGTCTCTACGCCCAAAACATCCGCAGTTTTCCTTTGCAAACCCCGTATTCTTCATTAGGATTCCCCGGTACCCATGCCCAAAATTCGTTCCCACAGCGGCACAAAGAAGCGCGTCCGTCGCACGGGCAGTGGAAAATATGCCGTGAAGCGTCACAGTCGCAATCACCTGCTTCTGCAGAAGAACAAGCGTCAGAAGCGCTTAAACCGCACACTTACCCTACCCTCTACAGAGCATCACCGTTTGAGGGGTCTTGTTCCATACCTCTAAACCATGAGAGTCAAACGTGGCATCGTCCGGCATCGCAGACACAAGAAGATTCGCAAGCTTGCGAAAGGATACCGCGGCATGCGCTCAAAAACATTCGTAAAAGCGAATGAAGCCGTGATGAAGGCCGGCCGCTATGCGTATCGCGATCGCAAGGCTAAGAAGCGTACCTTCCGCCAGCTTTGGATTATTCGCTTGAATGCGGCTCTTGCAACATTTGGTCTTGGCTACGCGCCGTTCATCAAGGCATTGCACGACAAAAAGATTGCTCTGGATCGAAAAGCGCTCTCGGAACTTGCCATTCATGAACCGGAGGCGTTTGCAGCGGTGGTGAAGGCTGCTGCCAAGTAATTTGCGATTGGCGATTGATGATTTGCGATTTTTTCCGTGCAGCTGCAAATCGCAAATCATCAATCGCCAATCGCAAATCGTTATGCCTTGCTCTTCAATTCCTCATACAACGCCACCGATGCAAGTAGTGCAATAATCGTTGCTGGAGCATTCAGTGCTGCATCCACAGCATCCATGACGAGCATGCCAGTCTCGTATGCCCCTACGACCCAGTATCCAAGGGTTGCCAATAGATTCGGCGGCCCGTAGATGACGGTAAAGATCACTGCGAGACGCCAGAGCACTTGCCAGGTGTGACCGCGGACGAG
The DNA here is from genome assembly GCA_007376635.1 of Candidatus Peregrinibacteria bacterium Greene1014_49. Classification (GTDB taxonomy): domain Bacteria; phylum Patescibacteriota; class Gracilibacteria; order Peribacterales; family Peribacteraceae; genus 2-12-FULL-55-11. Next base: position 8,168 of record VMGQ01000040.1, on the reverse strand, counting down.
AACAATGCTTTGCCTGAGTGCAGCGCGGTAGGAGATATCTTCTGCGACGATGATGATCGTGTAAAATGTTGTGCGGATTGCGTAGATGATGCCTGGGACGATCAGAAGAAGAGACCACAGCAGTCCGATGCAGGAGCGGAGGATTCCTGTGAGCAGCAACGGTACAATGAAGAAGCGCCCTTCACGCGCGACTGCCGCAAGCGATGTCCGATTTCTACCAGCGGGGGAGTGGACAAGTTTTTTCCCGACAAGCAGTACGCAGGCGGCACCCCATAACATGATCACCACAAGCAGCACAGTGGCAATGACGATGATCAACGTGAACATGTGCTGCTGCGCATCCGTGAATCCCATAAATCCCGCTTCCTTGTTCCATTCCATCACTGTTGTAAGCATATTCATCAGTGCACCGGGAATCAGGAAAAACCACAGTCCTACGCCCTTGAGAGCTGGCTGCTTGCGGGCAAATGCCCAAGCGGTGCCGATGAAGGAGAAGGGAGAGGAGATGGGGTTGGGAGATCGGGAGTTGTGAGATTGCGAGTCGGCTCCCTGCAGCCAAAAAGTACGCGGAATGATCGCTTGATGCAAGCAAGCTCTCTCTGCGATTACTTGCGCTTCACGCGGATGAATCCGGAGAGATCGAGGATATCGAGCTGCTTCTCTTCCTTGCTGAGGATATCGAGAAGCAGGTTGATGCCGAGGGCATCGGAAGCCATGTGGCTACATTGGATCATATTCACATGGTGCTTCTTTGCCTCCTCGAGTGTTTTTTCTGTGACATGCATGGAGAGAATCGTTCCGATGCCCGCATGGGACTGGGACACCAGCTGTTCTTCGGGGCCATTCGTTCCACCCGTGAACTCCGTCGCCGTGATTTTCCCGGGACGACTGCTCTTGGAGCCGTTTACAATGATTGGCGGGTTTCCCTTCCGTGCGTACTCCTTGTATTCCGGAATCTCGAGAAGTGCAGTAATGATTTCACCAAGATCATCAAATTTCTTTTTACAGATGGTCTTTTCGATGAATGCCCAGACGAGGTTATCGGTGATGGTGTGGCAGCAGAAGGCGGGGATACCGAGAAGCTCTGCCGTGCGTTCCGTGCGGAAGAGGTTATCAGCGTGAATCGAGCGCCAGATGCGGTCTTGTCTGGGTTTCAGCTGAGCCTCCGCGTGATTTTCCGGGACTCCAATGCTCGCAAGGACATCCACCTGGAGATCCATCACCTTATCGAGATCGGCAAGTGCTCTGCCCTCTGGATGATGGATGAGGACAGCATCGATCTTTTGCCCTTTTTCACGGAGGCGGTCGATGAGCAGCATTTCCGGCGTTTCAATGTCGATGCCCACGGCGAGGTGTTTAATATCTTCCTCACCAGTTCCATTAATCACTCTGCAGTCCTGGTACGGGTTCCATGTGCGTTCGTGGTCGGCGAGTTCCTTTTCGACGCCCTCCAGTTTCGTTTGGCGCTTTTCCTCTTTCTTGAGCATCTTCTCGATCTGCTTTTTACTGCGGACATCGGAGTCGATGCCGATTTCTACACAACGATGAAAGAATTTTTTGAGCTTCATAGTGATGGGAGGGTATAGAAGGGGTGGGGGGTGGTGCAAGTTTAGACGTGCCTTGATGCTTTATTTGGTTGCCCTTTCTTTGTCTCCCCGACAAAGAAAGGGGCGAAAGAAAACGCACCCACCTTCGTTCGCTGAGGCAAACTACGGATGGGCAGGCCGCTTGCCCGGCGTAGCTCCGCAGAGCGAAGTCGGGTGGCGCGCGGAACCCACCCCTATGATTGCACAACGATTTTTGCATCTAACACAGAGATGCTTTGAGCAGTGACGAGCACAGGATTGCAATCCAGCTCTTGTATTTGCGGACATTCATTCATTAATTCAGAAACAGCGACAATCGCCCGTGCCAGTGCATCAATATCGCTTCTCGCTTTTCCCCGCATACCGAGTAACAATTTCCAGCTCTTGAGTTCCGTCAGCATGCGATAAGCCTCTTCCTCATTGATCGGAGCGATGCGAAAAACAGTGTCCTTGAATAATTCCGTGTAGATACCGCCGAGGCCGACCATGACCATGGAGCCGAAGGAGGGATCTTGAAGGCCGCCGATAATGAATTCGTTGCCAGGGGGAAGATGCTTTTGGATGAGTATTCCGTTGATAGTTGCTGAGTGCTGAGTACTGGTTGCTAAGAGGATGTTTGCAAAGGCAGAGCGTACATCAGTTTCATTTTGAAGATTGCCCTTCACGCCACCGACGTCGGTTTTGTGGAGAATCTGCGGTGAGCTGATTTTGGCGATGACCGGAAATCCGATGTCTTTGGCAATCTGCACCGCCTCATCTGCGGTTTTCGCGATTTTGGCTTTGGGTTGCGGTAATTGATAGAGAGAGAAGAGTTCTGTTGTCGTTGCTTCATCGAGTAACCCTGCGTATTTTGCGAGGATCTTCTGTGCCTTCTCTTTGCGGGTACGTGCACCTCGTTTTTCATGTGTTCCATTCCCGTTGTGTCCTGGCAGTAGCGTGGCCATCGCATGGACTGCCGCTTCGGGAGTCGGGAAATAGGGAATGCCGCCCTCCATCAAGATTGTCTGGCCTTCCGCCACACTCGGTCCGCCCATGAAGCAGGCAATGACAGGCATCAGCGGCAAACGTTTATGGAAATCCACAATCGCGCGTGCAATTTCTTCTGTCGGCGTCATTACTTGTGGCGTGAGGAGTACGACTACGCCGTCGATGCCGGCATCATCTCCTGTTGCATCGAGAGCGGCACTGTAACGGTCACAGAGGGCATCACCGAGAACGTCGATCGGATTTGCGAAACTGGCGGAGGAGGGAAGTTGTGAGAAGAGACGGTTGCGGGTTGCGGGTTGCAAAGAGGGTAGGGTCAGCCCTGCGGCTTCTGTCGCATCGGTTGCGAGGATTCCAGGGCCTCCTGCATTGGTAATGACAGCGATATGATTTGTGCGAAGGCTTGGCTGAGTCGAAAGCGTCTGGAGGAGCATCAGAAATTCCTCGGCATTGGCGGCGCGATGAATTCCACTTTGTGCACATGCGGCATCGATTGCTGCAGAAGATCCTGCGAGCGCTCCGGTATGGGAAGAAGCAGCTTTGCGGCCGGCATCGGAAATGCCGGACTTCAGAAGCACGATCGGTTTAGTCTTGCTGATCTTTTCCGCAGTCTTCAAAAATCTCCAGCCGTCTTTGATGCTCTCCAGGTACAGGCCGATCACTTTTGTTGCGGGATCCGCCGCGCATTCCTCCAGAAAATCACATTCATCCATCACTGCCTTGTTGCCGATACTGAATATCTGCGAGTAGCCGATGCCAAGGCTCAGTGATTGATCGATCAGGGCTACTGCGAGAGCTCCGGATTGGCTGATGAGGGCGATGGAGCCGGCTTTTGGGAGATCTTTGGCAAACGAAGCATTAAGACCGAGGCGGGGGATAAGAATGCCGAGACAGTTGGGACCAATGACAGACATTTGCGATTTGCGATTTATGATTTGCGATTTGATTGCATCAATAATCTCTTGCTCAAGCTTTTTCCCTTCATCGGTGTGCGTTTCACTGAATCCGGCGCTGATGATCACAGCTGTTTCCACGCCCTTCGCGATGCATTCCTCGATGACTCCTGGAACGGTGGGTGCGGGCGTCACGATGATCGCGGTATCGACTGCTCCGGGGATATCACCGATTGCTTTGAATGATTTCTTTCCGAGAATGTCTTCGCCCTTCGTATTCACGGCATACACGTCGCCGCGGAATCCCTGCGTCAGCAGGTTTTTATAAATCATGTGTCCCACTTTGTGCGGACTGCTACTCGCTCCGATGACGGCGATAGATGTGGGTTTCATAGAGTTGATATTATTCTTTTTTCTCTGCGGCGTCGGGTTTTTTGATGCCGATCCATCTGCGGCTTATGAAGATTCTCACATCATCGTCATAGCAACGGTGTTCGTTGACTGCCGCTATGCCGCGCTGCTCATTTTCTGTTTTAGCAATGAAACATACATCTGCTCGGGTGGTGCTCAAACCGCTGAGCACACGTTCCAGTAATACGATTTGCACGGTGCGCTGTCCGGGAACGTGGCCTTGCTTGCGTTCACGTTGATAGCGCTCGATGGTTTCTTCTATGAGATCTTGGTTGAGAACGGTAAGCAGTAGACGTCCTTTCGCGATGTCTTCAGTCATGTCCGATGCTTGTAGTACTGCATGGAGCGCATCCGTGACATTGAACTCTTCACCTGGGCCACATAGCTCATCATCTCCTCCCTGCAATTCCCGCTGTCGCGCTGCTGCACGAAGCCGTGGGTTGTGTGCGTTATCTGGGGTTTCAGGCTGTTGATCGTGTTCTGTCATACAATTATGATTATAGCATAAAACACTATAATACACCATTCCGTGATTTGCTATAATTATAAATTATGTTATAATATTCAAATATGGGGTCACAGGATGGCATGGGGTTTGGAGGAAGCATCGTCGATAGGAGAGAAGAATTTCAAGAATAAGAAAATGGGATGATCCGGCGTGAAGATGGACTAGAATATCGTCGTGCCTTCTCTCCAGATCATCTACGCGTCCACCAGTGGTCATACGGAGTATGTAATTGGTGTCTTAAAGGATGCTTTGAATGATCAGAAGAAATTGAAGATTGCAGATTGCAAAGCCGAATCCGCAAAGCCGGAAGATCTTTTGAAAGGAGATGTTTTGCTCCTTGCTTGTGGCACCTGGAACACCGATGGATCCGAGGGGCAGCTCAATCCGCATATGAAGGATCTTTTGCTTGGCAGAGCAAAGGATATAGATCTCAAAGGAAAGCCTGTGGCAATCATTGCGCTCGGTGATGACCGGTACTTTTACACTTGCAGGGCGGGGGAGCATCTGCGGAGATTTATTCTGGATCATGGAGGGAAAATTCTCGGTGATGCACTGCTTGTGGTGAATGAGCCGTATGGACAAGAAGAAAGAGTGAAGAAGTGGGGCGAGAAATTATTTACGCAAAACGCATGACGAGAATTTCTCTCAAAGTCACCGGCGCGCAGGGTCAGGGTGTGAACTCTGTCGGTGAGATGTGTGCGAAGGGTCTTAAGCGTATCGGGTACTGCGTGTTTGGCTATCGTGAATACATGTCACTCATTAAGGGTGGGCACAGTAGTTATCAGCTCGATATTTCCTCCGAATGGATTGAGAGTACCGAGACTGAGGTGGATATGTTGGTGTGTTTCAATCATCACGGACTGGAACGCAATGCGTGCGAGGTGAAAAAGGGCGGGATCATTCTTCATCAGACTCCGCAGTGGAAATTTTCCAAAGAGCAGCAGAAGTTTCTCGATGATCGTGGGGTACGCACAGTGTATCTTCCTTCGGAAGATGTCTTGAAAAAGCTGAAGGCGAAGCCAATATTAGGTAATGTTCTTGTCACATCGGTAGTGTGGGCATTGCTCGGTCGCAAGGCAGAGGAATTGCAAGAACTCGTGCAGGAACAGTTCGGACATAAAGGGGAGAAGGTTATTGAGATGAACTTCAAATGTATTGAGGAGGGGTTCGCATTTCTGGAGACAATTGATCCTTCAACAAGCCTGCCTACCGGACAGGCAGGCTCAGGAGGAAAATTGAAAATGGAAAATTGTTTGCTGCTTCCAAAACCCAATGCGGATTGGAAAAATCATCTGCTCATTACCGGAAGCGAAGCGATGGGGCTGGGACTCATTCATGCGGGATGCCGGATGTACTGTGGATACCCGATGACGCCGAGTTCGCCGCTTTTGAGTTATATCGCAGGGATGCAGAATAAAACGGGCATGATCATCAAGCAGGCGGAAGATGAGATCACCGCGGCGCAGATGATGAGCGGAGCGATGCATATGGGGACGCGTGCGGCAACAGGAACTTCCGGCGGGGGATTTGATCTGATGACGGAGACGCCATCGGTCTTCATTCTCGCGCAGCGCCCGGGTCCGGCGACCGGCCTTCCCACATGGACTGCACAGGGAGATTTGCTTCTCGCCATCGGCTCTTCGCATGGAGAATTCGCCCGCTGCGTGATGGCCGTTGCCGATGCACAAGACTGCTTCGATCTGATGCCCGAGGCGTTCAATATCGCGGAGAGGTACCAGACGCCTGTGATTGTCATGACCGATAAGCAGATTGCCGAGGCGCTATTTACACAGGCTCCGTACGATCAAAAGAAGGCGAAAGTTGATCGTGGCTTATTGATTACCAATCCCAAGGAACTAAAGAAGCTCAAGAGCACGGACCGCTACGATCCGGATGCGAAAGACGGCATATCGCCGCGATGGCTTCCCGGAGCCGAAGCCGCGACGTATTGCGCGCAGGGAGATGAGCATAGTCCGGACGGTTCCGTCGACGAAACGGCAAAGAATGCGGTGGAGCAGATGGAGAAGAGAATGAAGAAGATGAAAGCGATAGAGAGGGAGACGCCTGAGCCGATGCTCTGGCGAGTGCAAAACGGAAAATGCAAAGAGGAAAAAGCGGATGTGGAATTGGATTTGCTCGTTGTGAGTTGGGGGAGCAATAAGGGAGTGATCTTGGACACGCTAAAAGGGCACAAGGGCCAAGGGCCAAAAACTGGATATTTGCACTACACCTATATGTGGCCGATGAAGACCGAGCGATTGAAAAAGCTCATGGCAAAAGCAAAGCGGACGGTGCTGGTGGAATGTAATCACAGCGGACAACTGGGCATGGTGATTCAGATGGCGGGAGGGCCTGCGATTACGGAGAAGATTTTGAAATATGACGGCCGGCCGTTTTTTGTTGATGAACTTCTCTCAAAGCTCTCATGAGTATTCCTCTCGATTCAGGAACGGCCAAGAAGATGTCAGCATTCCACTGCGCTAATCAATGCACGTGGTGTGATGGCTGCGGTGACTATGGGATTTGGACTGCGGTGAAGCGATCGCTTAGCGAACTCAATATTCCTCCGCATGGCGTTTTGCTTTGCTACGACGTCGGATGCCATGGCAATACTTCGGATAAAATCCTTGGGTACCGTTTCCATGGTCTTCATGGCCGCGTGATTCCGTTTGCTGCGGGCGCAAAGTTGGCTAATCCCAAGGTTCCGGTGATTGCCTTCGGCGGAGACGGCGCGAGTTTCTCCGAAGGTGTTGGACATCTCGTGCATGGCATCCGCAGCAACTACCCGATTACGTTCGTGCTGCACAATAACGGCAACTATGGCCTTACTACGGGGCAAGCAAGCAGCCTCACACAGCAAGGCCAGCCGATGAACACTTCTCCGAATGGTATGCCGGAGCACACGCTGAATTCTATGGATTTTGTTTTCAGCTTGGAGCCCACATTCGTTGCGCGTGCTTGGTCTGGGGACATCGCGATGATGACACGCGTTTTGAAGGCAGCGATTGGACACCGCGGTTTTGCGTTCGTCGATATTCTCCAAGCGTGCCCCACCTACAATCACTTCGCCACGCACGAAATGCTTCTGGAACGTTGCTACGATGTGAATGCTGAGGGATACAAGCCGGATGATGCAGTGAAAGCGCGTGCTCTGGCATTGGATACTGGAAAGCGGATTGCTTGTGGAGTTCTTTTCCAGCGTGAAGATTTGCCATCGTTCTATGAGCGGTTGGAACCAAGGAAAAATTGCAAAACCACGGCAGTGGAAGAAGTGCAGATTGTGGATACAAGCGAGTGGGGAAGGGAGTTTGTGTAATAGCTAGAAAGAACCAATAAGATATAAATATTGATTATAATTGGCTTATTGACATAATATAATTATGGTTCTATTATCATCAAGAATTCTTTTTACCCTTCTTTTATATGGCCAAGTCTCTTCGTGAAGCTTCCCCGGAGAAAGCAGTAGCAAGTGCGATAGAACTTCGTGATGTCCTCAACGAACTGCTTGAGTTTACGGTACAAATCGATGGGAAAAATGTTAGTGTGAAGAAACATCCAGTGCCTCATCTTGATCATGAGGGCGCGATAACAACCCTACTGCAGACCGAAGTAACCATTGGGGAATCTTCTGAACCACAGGAAGCAACGAAGCAAACGCTGAGAATTACGGACACACCAACCACGTTCTCTGAATCCCAGCGCGGAGGCGACCGTGGGACTGGTAGAAAAAGAAAGAACGGTCGCTTGACCATGAATACCATGGTGGATGAGAGTAGAACGATTTTT
>VMGQ01000039.1 GCA_007376635.1 Candidatus Peregrinibacteria bacterium Greene1014_49 | reverse complement strand
CGCAGAAATCCGCGCGTGCTGATTGCGACCCCCGGCCGTCTCAACGATCACCTGGAGCAGGGGACTGTTTCTCTGAAGGAAGTCAGCATTCTCGTGCTCGACGAAGCCGACCGGATGCTCGATATGGGATTCAAACCCCAGATCGACCGCATCCTCAAGCATGTCCCGAAAACCCGCCAGACGATGCTCTTCTCCGCGACGATGCCCAAAGAGATCTGGGCACTGGCATCCGCGCAGATGCAATTACCGCTCCGCATCGAAGTCGCGCCTCCTGGGACCGCTGCAGCGAATGTGGAACAGGAAGTATTCGTTGTTCGTAAAGAAGATAAGCTTCGCCTTCTTGAACAACTCCTCCGCGAATATCAAGGATCCGTTCTCGTCTTCTCCCGCACGAAGCACGGCGCGAAGAAAATGACGAGGTCTCTCATCACGATGGGCCACTCCGCAGCCGAGATCCACGCGAATCGTTCGCTTGCTCAGCGCAAAGCTGCACTACAGGGATTTAAAACCGGCATTTACCGTGTGCTTGTCGCAACCGATATCGCTGCACGCGGCATCGACGTCTCGGGCATCGAAGTGGTCATCAACTTCGATCTTCCGGATGATGCGGGAGATTATGTTCATCGTATTGGGCGAACAGGAAGAGCGGGGAAAGAAGGACGTGCTATTTCCTTTGCGACTCCCGATCAAACGGGAGATATCCGCAGCATCGAGCGCCTGACGCGGATTCCATTAAAGAGAAGGACGCATGCGGCGTTGCCCGTGATTCCGGCAGGCGTCGGCCATGAGCCGGATCGTCCCGAGAGACAACATCGCGGACCGCCGAGACGCGCAGGCGGAGGAGGATTCCGTGGCGGCAGATCCTCTCCACAGAGAGGAGGGCAACAGAGGAGGGGGCGGTGGTAGTCGTATAAGTATTTGCGGAATTTGGAGCTATACTCTCTCCGATGTCCTCTACAGTTTTCCTCGAAGTCGACGCCGAAGATGCTCCGCTCGTGCAGAGCCGTTTTCCGGATGCCGTAGTGCATTCCGGCGTTCTTTCGGGAAAAGAGCTTATTGCCGCATGTGTGGAAGCCGCAGTCGTCTCTTGTTTCATCCACACGCAATTTCCAAAGGAGATCATCGAAAAGCTTCCAAAACTGAAGCTCCTTTCCACACGTTCCGTTGGATTCGATCACATCGATACGAATGTCTGCAAAGCGCAGGAGATTATCGTGTGCAATGTTCCCGACTACGGATCGCATGTCATCGCGGAGCACGTGTTTGCGCTTCTCCTCAGTACCCTTCGCCATATTCCGGAGGCCGACAAGAAAGTTGAAGGAGGCACATTCGATTACCACGGACTGCGGGGTATGGCGCTGCGGGGGAAGACCATCGGGATCGTCGGAACAGGGAAAATCGGCAAGAACGTCGCGAAGATTGCGCATGGATTTGGCATGAAAATCCTCGCGGTTGACCGTTGCCGCGTGCTCGAGCTCGAGCAATCCTGCGATATGCGGTATGTCACGCTTCCAGAATTACTTTCGCTGAGCGACATCATCACGCTTCACATTCCGGAATCCAAAGAAACGCATCATCTCATCGATGCCGCGGCATTTTCCTCCATGAAGCCCGGTGCGATTCTCGTGAATACCGCGCGCGGTTCACTCATTGATTCCGCAGCGATGCTTAGCGCTCTCCAGAGCGGAAAACTCGCCTATGCTCTTCTTGATGTCCTCGAGCACGAGCGCAATTTTGCGGAGAATAAAGCACTCATCGGCCATCCGCACGTCGTCACCACACCACACATCGCATTCTATGCGGATGATTCCATGCGTAACATGTACCTCGATGCGTTCCAGAGCATTGATCAATGGCAGCAGGGTGCCGTACCCGAGCACGTCATCGCCCCGCCGACCGTCGTCTGTGATCTTCCTCCCGTTGCCAAGCTCTCCGCATGAGCGATCTTTTCGCCAACCCTGGCATGACTGCGGTCTTCGTGATCGTCGTTGCACTTGAAATCTTCTCCTTTCTCGTTATGGGCGTGGTGCTCCTTGCCTTCCGGAGCGTGCATCGCAAGCAGAGGGCTCTTTTCTCCACGCTCTGCGACGTGCCTAGCACATTTCCATATTACATCGTTATCATCTGGACGTACGTCATCATGACCATCGTCATCGCCATCGTCTCTTTCGGCTTATTTGTCTTCCAGCCTCATTTTCTGTGATGCATGCTTCCCCCTCTTGTGGCGAACGGCTCATTCGTATCATTAATGAGCACTGGATCAAGTACGTTTTACCGGTATTTGTGTTTATCGTCTTGATCATGATCAGTCTGTTGCTCTTTTTCCTCGCAGGGTACAGCGCGTACCACGTTATGTGGATCTCGCATGTCGCATTCATTCCTGCCATTCTGCTGATGCTCATCGCGCATCATTGGTTCTTTGTAATGGTCTTAAGCGAGGTGGCGGATTGTATCATTGTGACAGACCAGCGGCTGATCCAGCTGAAGATCCGGTTGCTCCAGCACGATGCCATGGTCGAGGTTGCTTTCGACAAAATGAAAACAGTGGAAGCTTCCAAAGAAGGTCTGCTTCAAAATATTCTGAATTACGGTACGCTGCACTTCGAAGGTGCCAAAGCGGCGATAAAGCTCATTCCGCATCCCAATAGCGTTGCCCGCGATATCGAGCAGGCGATGGGGCGGATGTAATCTATTCGTGGAACGTATATATCTCACCGAGCGGCTTTCTTTCCTTCTGTGCGGATGCCTCTCCTCTCTTCGGGTGCCCGAGCATCATCCCGCCGATGACCACTTCTTCATGCGGCAATCCCAGCACTTCATGGGGCTTTCCGTGATGCAGCGATACCCATGATCCCCCGAGCCCCATCGCCGTCGCTCCGAGCCAGATGTGCTCCATCGCCGTGATGCAGGAATACTCCAGTTCCTTCGGGTTCCAGAGAGTCTTTTTTGTTTTGATCTCCGCACCGAGATCCGCGGTGACGACGATCATGACCCCTGCGCCTTCCACGAAGTTGCCGTAGCAGCAGGCATCCATGAGTTCCTTGCGCTGATCCTTGTTGAATATCACATGGAAGTGCCACGGTTGGAGGTTATCTACGCTCGGCGCATGGCGGGCAAGTTCCAGAAGCTGAAGGATTTCTTCCTTGGTGACGGGAGTATTCTCGAAGGTGCGGATGCTGTGGCGCTGCTCGCAGAGTGATTGAAAGTCGGCGTAGGTCATGGGGGGAGTATACATGGTTCAGGGGATCGCTACACTCGGGGCAATGCTAGTCTATAAGGAATTCATCGGAGCTATCGGTGTTGTGATCGCTCTTCTCGCCTATGCGATCTATTTCCACGACATCTTCTTCCGCCATACAAAACCGCATGCCTTTTCATGGCTGGTCTGGACGCTTCTTGCGGGCATCGGCTTTGCGGCGCAGGTCACGGGAGGCGCGGGGGCGGGATCATGGGTGCTGGGAATAGATGCTGTTGTGTGCAGCGGTATCTTCATCGTTGCTCTTGTGCGTGGGGAGCGTGGATACGTGTGGATCGATTGGATTTCCCTCGCTCTTGCCCTGTTTTCCATATTGCTCTGGCAAGTGACGGGCACGCCGGTGCTTTCGGTCATCCTCCTTTGCCTCATCGATGTGCTCGCATACGTGCCGACATTTCGAAAAAGTTTTTTCAAGCCCCGAGAAGAATCGATGACCGCTTTTGTGCTCTTTTCCCTCAAATTTATTCTCGTCCTCCTGGCTCTTGAGCGCTATTCCATCGCCACTGCACTGTATCCAGCGTGGATCATTGTGTTGAATGTAGGGTTTGTGGGGATGCTGTGGTGGAGGAGAAAAATCTAATATTTTGCGCACGGCATCACCATTCCGCAATTATTTCTTTTTGGTCGTAAAAAGCCTTTTCTTTGTCAGCAAGTAATTTTCTCCACTTACGACCTTCTTTCCCGTCTTCTCTTCCAACTCCCGCCGGGCTCTCTTGGAAATGCCGCCGCCCTTTTTCCCTGCATCTGCATTTTCGTTCAGCCCTATTGCTTCCATGCTCTCCGCGATTTGTCGGGTGGAAAGTTCCGCCAATGCGGTAAAAATCAGTTCCGCTTCGCTCATATGATCGCGCAGATTCTGTGTCTGGAGTCCCTTGATGGCTTTATGTTCTTTCACCGAAACTTCAGACCATTCTTGATGGATCAGATTGGTCAGAATCGCATACTCTTGTCCCTCCTGCACATCATGGGTACTCCAGAAATCCGTCAGCTTGTTCCGCGTTTCCTGACCCATCATGCGCTGCTGAATCCACTTGTCACTCCTGCCATGTGCTTTCCAGTATTCCCGTGCGCGATCCACCGAACGAGCTGGGTCTGCTATCTCCTGCATTCTTTCGTATCCCACTTTTGCCAGCCAGAGTTTCATTGGTTCCGCCTTGGGACTGGGTACAGATTGAATGAGACGCAATAATGTTTCCGTATCAGCCACATCCGTAAGATATTTTTTGCCATCGGAAGCCTCCAGTTTCAGTTGGTGACATTTTGTCACCGACTCACTTCCTTCATTCTTTAAGCGTTCCTTGAGCTTATTCCAATACTTTCTTGCCGTTTGAAAGTCTGATTGTTGTATCAGCGCCTGGATAATATCCGTCACAGAAAAGTACCATATCTCTTTCTTTTCATCGTAGTGACGACGAATCGTGCAGTCCTCAAATGGCGTGATGTGCGTTCCCATAGGTGTACAAATGTACACCTATAATAGAAGCCGGTGCAAGAGATATGCTCACCGGGTTTTGGCATGTCTGACCGAAGGGGATAGCGGAGGCGATGGTGGAATTTTTCGATGGGTTGTGAGGTTTCTGCATGCAGACCAGTCTCAAGAATTAAATCCCATCATCGCTTTTCCCGGAAGCATTCTGCGCCAAAGAGCTTGATTCCGTGGGGTGACGTTTTTTCCGCGTTTGATGAGATCATTGCAGTGTACGATGTCATCGTTATTCCCAAAAAGCACCAAGCGTCCCTTAGCATGTGGTAACCAATATGCTCCCACAATGCCTTGTTCTTGAAAGACCCTTTCAATATGTGCATACGTTGACTCAAGCACGCCACGAATGATTGCTGTTTTTTGTGGTTGCTTCGGTAGGTCATCCCACCCTTCTCCCAACTCATCTGCGAATGCCCGCAGAGAAATGGCACTCCCCTTTGCAGCAGGTGGCTGGCCGGGTTCGTCGTAAAACTCATTATAGGCATCGGCGATCACCTGTGGGTGTGCAAATCCTGTTTCCTTAAGACGGCTTTCAAAAAGAGATTGTGCATACAGCATGGTTACTGCTGTCGGATCCATGATTGCATCCATGCTTTCTGCGTGTTGTATCCGCAAGTTATCTGCGTGCCAGACGCAGTTCGGAACGCTGGTAATCGGGAATATGTGCCTGCGTGTTCCCTGGATGGAAGAAGTATGTATCCCAGGCACATTCTCAGCGTAGCCGAAGTGGTACATTCGCATATCCTCAGAGATGTCTCTCAGGTCAAATATCGCACGGTCGTTCGAGAAGAGATCACCTAATCTCTTTCGGGAAGCAACATCAATGTAGTGCAACCCCGCCGATTTCTTTTCCGGACCCCATGCGTTTTCGATGAGCACTTCAGCCTGAAAACCGCTGGGTGTCGTGATAATTGTCATTTGTAATATATTAAAATAAATATTTTTAATGTCAAGTTTCTCTCTGCGAATTCTCAAAACAAAAGACGTATGTATTCACTTTTACCCCACCCTCCTCACATACTCCTTCTCCCCAAACGTCATCGCGAGGTACGGCTTTGCTTCGTCTGAGTACTCTGCATTGTGGTGGAGATCCTGGTCGAGCCAGAGGCGCGTGAGTTCGGTGACATCCATAGCGCCGTTATAGCCGTTGTCTTTGTTTTGCACGACGCCGTTTTTCAGAATCTTGAACGTCCAGTGGAGGTGGCTTCCGGTGCTATTGCCGCTGCTACCACTTTTACACACAGGGTCGCCTTGGTACACAGCTTGCCCACTTGCGACCTTCACCTCCGAAAGATGCGCGAGGATGCTGCGGCGCTTGCTGTCTTCGATAATGAGATGCAGCCCGTAGCCATTGGCGCCGTCATCTTTTACGGTCGCGACTCCATCGTGTGGCGCGTAGACCTGCGTGCCATCGGTCGTCTCCAAATCGATGCCATCGTGCCCGCGCATGCCAAAGGGCGCGTAGCGGTCGGGGGTCTGGCCGAAGCCTTGGGTAATGAGAGGAGTCCCTGGAAGCGGGCAGAAGATCATGGAGGGCACTGTAGCACCTTCAGTGATTCATCGTATGCTTCCCGTCATGATATCCACTTCCTTTTTTTGATAGGTAAATTTAATGGGGCAGATTTCAAAAAATCCTTGTTGCCCGAGAATATTGGTTGCGTTGTCCGGCATTTGTTGAGAGAAAGCGACAGATATATTCGGGAACACGCGGCCTCCAATTTCCAGAGCAACGTCATGCCGGTATCCGACAATGGTATGCCCCGATACTCCTTCAAAGATCACTTCAATCCCTCCTTCTTCGATATTGTGAATTCCAAGAACATCTGCAAATTGCGCATCAAAGATGCAGCTGCCTGCACCGGAGTCCACCAATGCTTCCGTCGCAACGATTAATTCTCCTCTGCGCAGTTTTACGGGAATAATCGGCATGGTGCAGCCGTATTGTTTCACGTAGGGAAATTTCATTTTGCAGTATGGAATCCTACAAAATGCCTGGGGGACTTTGGCATGCGCGTGATGATGGGTGATTTGCAGCCCTTTCTTTGGGCTGTCTGCTGCACACTTTTCACACTGTTACCGGAAGCAATCACTGTTTTACGGTCTGCCTTCAGGGCAACCCACTTGCCTTTGTACTTTTGCGCCATTGGTGTGCGGTTCAATGCAGGCATGAGAGCAGTATAGTGGCAGACTTGAATTCCTGAAGCCTTTTTATGAATATTCATTCATTGCATTATGTAATTTTGGCTTCAATAAGAGAAATTATCCGTTCCATCGGGGGATGGAACGTGCCATATATGTCAGAGACTCATACCATTTTTTTATTACGTTTGATTGAGTGATGACCAAGGGTGTACGATCATACACCTATACAACTCTTCTCTTTGTAGAGGACACTGCTGCTCCATGCCCTCCGCGACTCTCACATCTTCGCGTCTCACACCTTGCCAGGAGAAAGCGTTTGAAATGCTCCAGCGTGAGGGAAATATTTTCCTTACAGGTGCCGCAGGCACGGGGAAAAGTTATTTGCTGGAACAGTATCTTGCCAGAAAGCCCACAGAAGAATTTCCGATCGTTGCGAGTACGGGGGCTGCTGCGGTAATCGTCGGCGGTCGAACATTCCATAGTTTCTTTGGTCTGGGGATTCTCGAGGGCGGCATCGAAGCAACCGTACAGCGCGCAATGCGCAGTCGCAGACTGATTCTCCGTCTCCAACGCGCATGTTGCGTGATCATCGATGAAATCTCGATGCTTTCGGGGACTACACTGCTTGCGGCGGATCGGATTGCACGCAGGGCTCGGCATTGCGATCAGCCATGGGGCGGACTAAGGATCATTGTCGTTGGCGACTTTGCCCAGCTGCCGCCCGTGACGCCCGGAAGTGAGCAGAAAGACTGGGCGTTTTTGCATGGCGTATGGCAGGAGAGTGCTTTTCAGCCAGCATTGCTTTCCACGGTGATGCGTACGCAAGATACCGATTTCCTCGATGTCTTAAACTTCATTCGCGGGGGAATCGTGAATGACCAAGTACGGCAATTTCTCAACGATCACACAGCGGATGCTCTGGAGCAAGCCGATGCACCGCGGTTATATCCGCATCGCAGTAAGGCGGATGCATACAATGAACTGCAACTTGCGACGATCCCCGGTTCGCCGCGTGCATTTCCCACGAAATATGAGGGCGACGAGCGTGCGATGCTTTCAGGGAAGCGTTCGCTGCCTATTCCCGAGGTGCTTACACTCAAAGTCGGCGCACTCGTGATGCTCCGGAAAAATGATCCCTCGGAGGAGCGGCGCTATGTCAACGGCAGCCTCGGTTATGTGCAGGCGATCACCGAAGACTCGCTGCATATCCGGTTGCACTCCGGCGATGGCATCGAAGTGGAACGCACAACGTTTACTTGCCTCGATGGCGACGGCAATGTCGTACTCGCGGCGTATAACTTTCCGGTTACGCTCGCGTGGGCGACAACTATCCACAAGGCGCAGGGCGCGACGATGGATTGTATGATGGTGGATCTCGCTTCCCTCTGGGAACCCGGTCAGGCATACGTTGCTCTCAGCCGCGTGCGTAGCGGCGCCGGAGTTTTTGTGGAGCGATGGAGTGCATCGTCGATTCGTGCGGAGCCTTTAGTCACAGAGCTCTACGACACACTTGCCGCAGAAATGAAAACGTACGTGCCACGGCCGCTGTATCAACCGGTGATTGTCGCGCCCGAACAAAAAGAAAAGAAGAAGAGAGAAGCGCCCACCCACGGCGTGAAACAGTGGCGTGCGGGCAAGATTCGCGAGCTCATTACACGCCAAGTATCTTTTGAGGAAATGGTTGCCGCGTGCGGCCTGAAGCCCGACCGTGTGCTTTTGTATATTGAAGAATTTCTTGAGCAGGGGAAGGCGCTTTCGTTGGGGCATCTCATCGAAGGGCTTCCGGATGTGGATACGATGCGCAGTGCCTTTGAAGAACATGGAACGCTGCGTCTGCGTCCTGTTTTCGATGCGCTCCAGGAACGTATTCCCTATACCACGCTCAGGCTCGTGCGGTGTGTGGTGGTGGCAGAGAGGGGAGAGTGAGGTTTCAGATTACAATGTGACGTACAGCAAGCGGGTCTATAAAGACGCGCACGTGATGGCAGCGTATCCGGCTTCATCACTCATAACTGATCAGGAATTCTGCAAAGCGCTTGGGCATATTCAGGGAGAATTCTTGGCGATCCATCCCTTCCGCGAAGGAAATGCACGTACGATCAAATTGGTCACAAACCTTATCGCCGTTCAGACGGGTCGATTGCCACTGGCATACGATTCCTCGGACGAAGGAAGAAATCGCTATATCGAAGCTGCCAAGGCGGCAATGCTCAAAGAATATGATCTAATGATCGCATTGGTGAAAGGTGCGCTTAATGCTTCGAGACCTTCTTGATTGCACTCAACCATTCGGCTCTGCTTTTTTCGTTGAACCGAGGCAGCCCTTCGATGACACTGTCGCGTTCGACACGATCAAGGATGATTTGGTGCCGTGCAGCGTCGTTTCGCAGGTGTGTAGAAAATTGCCGGAGAGAGACTCCTGTGCCGAATGTCATAGATATATTATAGCATGAATCAATTCGGTCTATTTACACGTTTATATGTGGCTGGGGAGGAGGGATTCGAACCCCCGTATGACCGCTCCAGAGGCGGTTGCCTTACCACTTGGCGACTCCCCAACGAGGTAATGTTAACAAAGGATCGGACAATGTGGACCGAGTGGGGTGGCTTGGCGCCCTGCCCGCCGTAGCTAGCGTAGGAGGGGCTCCCCAATGTCCGGTGAAGGATACCAGAATATTCCCCTCTGCGAAGGTCTCTACGAGTCTTTTTAGATACGACAACTCCCCATCCCCCGCTTCATCAAATATTTCTGGTGATACTCTTCATCGAATCCTTTGCCTTTGCCTCCTGCTCCGGAGAATGCGTAAAAATCGCCGAGCGATATTGTGAACCCACATCGGATCCCTGCAGATTACGCGTCGTGGGGTTATGGCAATTCCAAAAGACATCTAGGAGCCTCTCGTAGGAGATTTTAGTCGGATCAAAGGTCACTTGCACGACTTCCGCGTGCCCGGTTTCATCGGTGCAGACATCTTGGTAGGTCGGGTTCTTCATAATTCCTCCCATGTAGCCGACTTTAGTATCGATGATCCCCGGTGTTGTGCGGAAGGCTTCTTCCACTCCCCAGAAACATCCGGCGGCGAAGGTTGCAATGGAAGGTGCATCCATAATGAGGGGAGTATAGATCCTTCGTTTAAAATCTGGCCAATATGGGTTGTGCGTAGAGTCATTGATCGTAGTCTCTTTCAGCTGCTGATCTTTAACAGGAGGAATCATGCTTCAGCTCGTTGGTCCAATTTGTGTTATTGCTATTGGCATTTATGCCGAGGTTCAGTTCCTGAACAGAACGGATGCAAAAAAAAGCGTTCGTGTCATTCTGTTGACGGTGTGTATCTCATGTATTTTTGGAGGGGTAGCATGGGCTATCCTTACCAATCTCTAACTCTGGACGATCAGCAGCACTCACAGGGGAGTCCTCGGACTCTCCTGTTGAATAAACCTATGGTTGCTGAACATTCCTCATCATTCTCATATCTCTTCGCATGTTCATCGTTCTATCATAGTTTCCGTGCTCCGCATCCTTCGCCTCATTGCCGGCGTTATTCTCGTTCTCATTGGGCTCTTTGCGCTTGTTACTCCTCTCACGCCTGGTGCTTTTGTTGGTCTCATAGGGCTAGAGATGTTGGGTTTCGGGTTTTTGATTCCTAAGAAAGTACGCGATCTTTTGAAAAAATGCGGCCTTCCCATGCCAAAGCCTCCTCGAGAATATGAAGCTCCATAACAATGATAATTCTTGGATTCTGCCTTTCTGGGTGTTTTTCTCTCTACAGATAGCCAAAATAAAAAAGTGGGGAGCATTGACTTTTTAGAAAAAATACTAATAATATCTGTTTAATGCGCAGGTCACATTCCATAGGCCATACCTTGCAATCCCTTCGTAATAACGGAGGCAGTTTTGGCGATGTACAATCGCTTTTTGGAATCGATGTGGGAGAACAAGTGCAAGGCAATCCTTTGCCGTCACACATGATGCTCACACACCCAGAGGAGTGGTTTGAGGCTAATCGCAAAAAATGGGAAATGTGCTTTACAGAGAGACGCAACGACCAGATAACGATCGGGTGTGTTGATCCGCGTGTCGCACATGCGGCTCATCTTCGCTATGCAGGACTCGGGGTAGTGGATGGGAGTTTGGATCACGCCGCAGAAAAGATTATCCGTTTGCGCGAGGGGGTCTTGCAGGATTGCGCAATCACACTCCTGTCCCATGATGATTGTGCTGCGATTCACAAAAAAGTTTCAGGGCACCCGCGTGAGGGGGAAGTGGATCGGGATGCCTTTGCGGCATGGTGGGGCATGGAACTTGCTCAGGTGATCAATGATCGTTCGCCAGGTATCCCCGTGAAACATGATCATCTTTCTCAATCTAGGATGCTGGCACAGCGTCCCATAGAGGCCATCTACATTGATTGCACGGATTCATTTACGACCACAAGCGACGTTCCCTTCGGTCACACCATCAGTCTTCTCAATCCAGGAGGCATCACTTTCGGCATTGGCGTTCGACTACGCAACATTCTTGGGAACGGGCTTGGCAACTACCTTCTGCCCCAAGTGGAGTTCATTACAGATCGAGTGCTTGAAACTTCCGTACAGTACTCGAGAGAACACCCCCTCACTCTCGTGGTTCTTCGTGATCGCCAGAAGCGATTTCTTTCCAACGTGGTCCAAGAGATGGCCAATGGGCTGGTGCGGCAGCACTGGGGGAAGGTACAAGTGATGGGAGTGGATCAAGAAGGAAAGATCCACACGTTAGAGAAATATGATCAGAATGAAGGAAATGCCTAGATATCGTGTTTTTTGTTGTTATCACCGGTATCCTTTTTTTTATTGACTTTAATATATTTAGTTGTACAGTGAATATACTGGTTTTTCACAACCCCGTTTCCCTGGCTTAGGAGCCTTGTCATGCAGAAGAGATTGAATTGTTTGAACTGTCATGAGGTGATTTCTGTTTGTGGGGCACCAGACCACGGTGGCCAACCTTTTTCTGTCGAAGTGACTTGCGGTCACTGTCAGCAAAGATACCACTGTGATCTTATCGGCGAATGCTTGGTGCTTACCTTGCCCATGTCATGGAAGCAAAAAGCTTGCTGGTGGCTTTTGCTCGCGGCTTGTGTGGGCATTGCCTTCGTCATCCAGAGGGCTCTGTAGTGTGAATGTTGCTCGATCAACCAGTCACGGCGGTGTGCTTGCACACCGCTTTTCTTTTAAAAGATCTGATTATCACTTTCGAATGAATCCCTCCACGCGGATTTTTTTGCGTACTTCCGGAGGCTGCAGAGTACTTACTTGTTTTCGCGCATGCGCCATGATCGCTTCCAGCCGGTGGGGTTCATTGGCGATGCAGCAGATCACAAATTGTTCCGAGGGTTTCTCGGAGAATTTGGTACCAAATCCATGCTCATTATCGAATCCGATTCTTCGCAGAATATCCACATGGCGCAGAACGGTGCTCAGATCTTCTCCACCTGTTTGTTCGACAAATCCCTTTGGGAATTCTTTGTTCGAGGAATCAAAAGCGTTGTCGTCTGTTACGTAGATGATGCGTGCTACGTGGATTTCGTCCGGGCGGTTCAATTTTTTGATATGTGCTGATCGGATCTCGTTTACATATCCTATCCCTTCTGCTTTGCCGATCTTCTGCATAAGAGTTGCAACACTATTCGCCCATCTTTGTCCGTAGGTCTCAGCCCCTTCCTTTTCAATTTTATCGGCTTCCTGATCCTCATCATTCTCACGAAGCCATTGAATGCGCTCTCCAAAGACCATCTTTGCCGCTCCGCAGAGCCTGTGCGAAGTGACAACTGTAACGCCGGCATCCAACAACCTCCGCGCTTTCTTTTCCATGAATTCCGGTGCAAAGGGGTCCTTATCATCCCGGTCAATTGCGTCGAGAATTCCCGACCCCGGAGAACGCGCTTGCATCATTTTCTTCCCCTCTTTATTGCAAAATTCGGTATTTCCTTCGTCAGAGCAGCAGGCGCAAATGCCCCCACCAGCTGCAATCTGTTCTGCCGACATGAACGTGGCTTCTGGATGCGCCCGCGATTCGTAAAATTTTTGCATGCCGTGAAGAGCTATTAATTCAAAATGGATGTCGTTGATGTTTTTTTCTCCGTGCCATTCCCGATTGATCAGTGCCTCAAGCTCTTTTGTTAAATGATGCTCATCCGCATCGGCATTTTTTGCTAAAAGTGTTTTTATCGCTGCTGCCCCTCCCACAAATGCAATTGCATCGAATAGCCATTGGCGCCGCGACATAGAGTCCGGTTTCTTGGCATTGGATTCACGATGGCGGAAGTCATCTATAGGCATTTGAGAGGGGAAGTCTTAACTGGCAAGTGTCTGAATTTTTCCAAGAAAATCAAGGGTCTAAGGGCTAGGTTATAGTGCTTCCAATTGAATATTATAACATATTTATTCAAATAGCAAAGTATTGGTTTTAGAGCACCTGCAAGGCCTCCGTCACCGAGGGAAACACTAGGTTTTCCTTGGCTTTCCGTGCATAGAGAGCCGTTTGCTTTAAAAGCTCTGATTCAATGCCTGCAAGTGCCACTTCCATGTTCTTGGATTCCATAAGATCGACAATGTCGATAATTCCATCAATACCGTCGCAGTCCAAGAAGGAAACAGCGTTGAATGCG
>VMGQ01000038.1:9671-15015 GCA_007376635.1 Candidatus Peregrinibacteria bacterium Greene1014_49 | reverse complement strand
TAAAGCTACGGCCTGCAGGCAAGGACAGACATGTGCATATCATCCTGATTGCAACCAAGCCCGACATCATTAAACAGGTGCCGCTGTATCTCGAACTTAAAAAGCGTGGGCATTGCGTCGTTCTCGGCCATACCGGCCAGCACTACGATGAAAATCTTTCGGGCGGGATGCTCAAGGAGTTTGGCGTGGAACCCGATTTCAATCTCAATGTCCGCGGATCGATGCATGAAATTGTGAGCCAGATCATCGGACGATTCGGATATCTCATTGGAGATCTAAAAAAGAGCGGCAAGATTGTGATTCCGTATGTGCATGGTGATACAACAACAGCGATGGCTGGAGGAATCGCAGGGTACTGCCACATGTTTGGAGCAGTGCATGTGGAGGCGGGGATTAGGACGCTGACTCCCCGATATCCGGATAGCGGAATAGCGGGATATCGGAGCGCAGGCGATATTGGAGAGTGGCGCTCATTTCTGATGAATCGCAAAAATTGGGAACGGGGATCGCTGGAACCGTATCCGGAGCAATTCAATACGCGCACGGCGGAGACGGCGACGGGAA
Source organism: Candidatus Peregrinibacteria bacterium Greene1014_49 (assembly GCA_007376635.1). GTDB lineage: Bacteria > Patescibacteriota > Gracilibacteria > Peribacterales > Peribacteraceae > 2-12-FULL-55-11. The sequence continues at coordinate 14,451 of VMGQ01000038.1, read as the reverse complement.
TTCATTTGGCACCTGTAGAATTGGATCGAGAGTTCATGATGAACGAAGGATTTCCGGAGGACAGGATTTTTGTGGTGGGAAATTCGGTGGCGGATGCCCTTCGACTCGCTCCGCTCGCTCAGGGTAAACGACGATCCATTTTTGAGCAGTATCCGATGTTAGAAAATGGGGATTTCGTTCGTTTCTGTATCCATCGCAGGGAAAACTGCGTTTCCGAGAGGAGATTCCGTGCGATTTATGATGCAATGAAAGGATTGATCCTCGATGGCAGGAAAGTGCTTCTCATCAATATGAACCAGACGAAGATGGCGCTGGAGAAATTTGGTTTGCAGAAAGAACTGGAGAAGCTCGCAAAAGATCACAAGAATTTCATTCTGAGCGACGTGTGGTCTGAGTACGGTGATGTGATCGCTGCCATGAGCAAGGCCGCGGTGTGTGCCACGGATAGCGGCAGCATGCAGGAGGAGATGAACATCATGGGAGTTCCATGCGTCACGCTCCGGTTCGGTTCTGATCGAGGCGAGTCCGCGATCGCCGGAGGAAACCTCATTGCGCCACCCATCGATGCATCTCTCATTCGCGCAATGATCGACTATGCGTGGGACAACAAAGAGATGCGAAGCGCTCCGAAGTTGTACGGGGAGAATGTGAGTGCGAAGTGTATTGATGCTGTAGAGCACGTATTAGCCAAAGGAGAGGTGTTTAGGACGGAGGAGGAGAGATTGGCTTTATAATTGAGAATGGAAAATTGAGAATTGAGAATTGCCTATGCTACAAATCACTCGCGAGCGGCTGACACTCATCCTCATAGGATTGCTGCCCTTCCACGCATTCCTTGTCACTGTCGGGACAAAAATCATTGCAGGACCGGGGCACAGCCCACTTCCCATGCTGGCACTGTGGAAGGAAGCGCTGCTTGGGGTAATTCTGATGATTGCTGTGCTGGAAGCAGTGAAATTGAAAATGGATCCTTCGACTCGCTCAGGAGGACAATTGACAATTGATGTGTTGGATATTTGCATTGTGAGTCTATTGCTTTGGTCACTCTTGCAGCCGCTCATTCTCAATTCTCCATTTTCAATTTTCCATTACGCTGTTGGTTTTAAGTACGATTTCCTCCCGCTCGTTGTCTTCCTGATCCTGCGGCGCGTTACCTGGTCACCAGCGTTCGTCCGCACAGCAGTAGCTGTGCTGCTGGGGGTGGGCGGCATCGTCGCTGTCTATGGCATAGCGACGTTGTTCTTTCCTATCTCATGGTTCACCGCGCTCGGATACAGCGATCTGCATTCGCTCTACATTCCCGGAGGTCCTTTGGCGCCTTTTCAGCAAATTGAAGCGAGCGGTCTTCGTCGCATCCAATCGACATTCAGTGGGCCGAATCAGCTTGGGTTGTGGCTTCTCATTCCTTTGAGTTTGAGTTTAGCCCGCTTGCGAAAATCTTTCCGCTCGCCTGCGCAATGGCAAGACATCGCTTATCTCTCGTTTCTTGGGCTTGTCCTTCTCAAGACTTTTTCGCGTGCTGCATGGATCGGGGCGGCGGTTATTCTCATCATCGGACTGTGGAAAGTTTTGCCCAGAAAACAGTTCAAGGTAGCGAGTTGCGGGTTGCTGGTTTCGGGCTCCGTGATTCTTGCGATGGGCATCTTCTTCGCGCCGGAGGTGCTGCTGCGCGTCGCTTCCAGCCGTGGTCACATCGAACGACCTCTTGAAGCATTACGCATCATGAGAGATCATCCTTTTGGTCTCGGTCTCGGTGCGGCAGGTCCTGCAAGTAATCGCTTTAGTGATACCTGTGTAGATCTTCCTGCGGGAGCGGACGCGTCCTGGGCGCAGCCACATCCGCAGCTTTGTGTATTTGTCGGCGGAACACAGACCCAGCCATTAGATCGTGTATGCACTTGTCCGCTGCTTCCGGAAAATTGGTATTTGCAGATCGGGGTCGAGCTTGGGTGGATCGGCTTCATCTTGTACATATTTCTTGTGGTGACAATCTTGCGGCGTTCGTTTTTGCAACTTGCAACTTGCAACCAAGTTTCCGTTGCAAGTTGCAAGTTGCAAAGTACCTGTGCCTTAGCATTCCTTGGCATCTCCATCGCCGCTCTCTTCCTTCATGCATGGGAAGACAGCGCGGTGGCGTATACGGTGTGGGTGCTTATGAGTGCAGTGCTTCCCGTGCGTCTGGCTCGAATTTAACCACCAAATTCATGCAGAGCATTTGGCCCCATCGCTGTAGGATCGGGACTTCGCATGGTCTGCTGTACATCATCTGATGCCAAAAGATTGGTGGAAGATGCATCATCAAGAGCGACTTCTCCCAATTCTGCCAGCGTTTTATCTTTTGTTGGCACCTCCTCCGCTTGTTCTAGGATGGAGTCGACTGGCGCAGTAGGTTTGGCCAGAAGGTCACCCGGATCCAGCCAAAGAGCATCATCTGCGACCAGCAGATTAGCTTTGAGGAAACGACGATCATGCTCAGCAAGATGTTTTGCAAAATCTGAAGCATTGCCTTTGCCCAATCCCATTTCGTGTAATGTTGCTGCATACTCTTGTTGGATTGTCTCACGGGATCTTACGTCCCCTCCCATTGCGTTGTGTCTGGCCTGGAATAGAGCGAATTTTTCTGTGTGCTCGAAGCATTCACTGAGTCGATCTTTCTGGTTCGCAACCATGGTCATTACTCGCTGATATACAGATTGTAGAATTTCCGGTTTGCGATTTGCATCTGCTTGCGCTTCTGCGATTGCTGCACCAATTGCTGCTATCAGTTGCGTGGATACTGATGGTGCCTCGGTGCATAGTGTTCGCAATACTTCCTTTTGGGTGGTAAGTGACATAGGAGGAGGATTCTTCTCTGCTCCGCTATCTTTGTCAATTCTCCCATACGAAGGGTAAGCTGTGCCCATGGGAGGTTCCATGCTCAAAGGCTCTATCATCATTTTAGATTTTGGTGGCCAATATGCGCACTTGATAGGCAGCCGCATCCGGCGTTTTGGGTATCCTTCGTATATCTATCCTTGTGATATTGATCCCAAAAAATTAAAAGGAGTTGCTGGGATCATTCTCTCTGGGGGGCCGCAGAGTGTGTACGAGAAGGGGAGTCCGAAGGCGGATACAGGAATATTCGATCTCGGTGTTCCGGTGCTTGGGCTTTGTTACGGGCATCAGTGGATGGCACAGGCGCTGGGAGGCAAAGTAGCGCCGGCGAAGGTGAAAGAATATGGGCGAACAAGCGTGCGCAAATCGCAAATCGCAAATCGCAAATCGCAAATCGATCTCTTCCAAGGATTTCCTGAGGTTTGGACTGTGTGGATGTCGCATGGGGATGAAGTTGCGGAATTACCCGCAGGATTTATGCGCATTGCGAGTACAAAAGACTGTGTGAACGCGGCGATGATGGATTCCGAGCGAAGATTGTATGGAATTCAATGGCATAATGAAGTGACGCACACGGAGCACGGAATGGAAGTGCTCAAGAGGTTTGCCGAGCTCTGCAAGCCTGCGCAGTGGTCGATCAAGAGTTATGCGGAGCATGTCGGTGCACAGATCAAAAAAGAAGTGGGAGACCGTAAAGTTTTCATGCTGGTTTCCGGGGGTGTGGATTCCACGGTCGCTTTCACCTTATTGAATAATGTCTTAGGAGCGGATCGAGTGCAGGGATTGCTAGTTGATACGGGTCTCATGCGTAAAGGAGAAGTGCAAATGATCGAAGAGGCATTTGCAAAACTCGGGATCGATAATCTGCATATTGAAGATGCATCGGAAGAATTTTTCCGCAACCTCAAGGATGCTTATGATCCGGAGGAAAAGCGTCGCATCATCGGTGACACATTCCTTGCTGTGCAAAAGCGTGTCAGTGAAGAGATGGGATTAAAAATGGAAGAAGGATGGATGCTGGGGCAGGGGACGATCTACCCAGATACCATTGAAACCGGAGGCACGAAGTATGCGGATAAGATTAAGACGCATCACAATCGCGTGGAAGCAGTGCAGAAGATGATCGAGAAGGGACTTGTGATCGAACCGCTCAAGGAACTCTATAAAGATGAAGTGCGGATTCTTGGGGAAGAATTGGGACTGCCGCATGAACTCGTGTGGAGACACCCGTTTCCGGGGCCGGGACTGGGTGTGAGGATTTTGTGTATGGGAAGTACCGAAGAGACAAGAAGCAAAGAAATTTCCAATGTACACATACCAATGACCAATGCCTTCTCGGTCCTTCCTATTCGATCTGTAGGCGTTCAAGGGGATGGGCGAACGTATCGTCATGCGATTGCAGTATTCAGTGATAAGCCAACGAGGATTACTGAAGCACTTCTGGAACTTGCGACGCAGGTGCCGAATGGCAATAAGGAAATCAATCGAGTGCTTCTCTGTACTTCACAATCGGAGAGGGTGGAATTTTCGGTGACGCCGGGGGTGATTACCCGCGAGCGCGCGGAGCTTCTCCGTGAAGCGGATGATATTGTTCTCCAGGAAATGAGAACGGCAGATCTCTACGAGAGGATTTGGCAGTTTCCGGTGGTGTTGTTGCCGGTGGGTATTGGAAGAGGGGAGAAAGGGCAATCCATTGTTTTGCGACCGATTGCTTCCACCGATGCGATGACGGCGAATGCATTTTTGCTTCCACCGGAAGTCATCAAAAACATCACAGAACGCATCCTGCGATTACCGGGGATCGACGCGGTCTTTTACGATCTGACAAATAAGCCGCCAGCCACAATCGAATGGGAATGATGTGATGTCATTCATCTGGCACTTTCTTTTGTCTTGCCAAAAGAAA
>VMGQ01000038.1:0-9661 GCA_007376635.1 Candidatus Peregrinibacteria bacterium Greene1014_49 | reverse complement strand
GGAAAACCCGAGACCCACCCAAAACCTCCTTCAGCGGGTTTTCATTCGCCCCGCTCCCGTGATGCGCGACGGCGCTTTTTCAATGCGACCGGACCCTGTTTCACCATAAGGCAAAAATCTTCCTTACTTGGATGCATCTAAAAATATGAATTACGCAGCTGATTCATTACGAGAAAAATGTGGGCTCCCCCTTCCTCTCGTGGAGGAAGGGGCTAGGGGATGGAGGAGATCCTGAGGGTTGGGTGAGGGTCTAGTAGTGCCCTATTCTTCGATCTTTCACTGGATTTACCGAAATAAATCACTTAAGATTGTCTTCACTATGGTTTCGCTTCAGGCGCTCTCCCCCGAAGAGATCCGGCAGCTTGTATCCGAAGCCCAAAGCGGGGACACGGGATCCTTTAGCAAGATCTACGATTTCTATTTTCCCCAGGTCTATCGCTACTGCGCATTTCGGGCACCTTCCGAAGTTGCAGAGGATATTGTTGCGGAAATCTTCGTGAAGGCATGGGAAAAGTTGCACACGTACAAAGCGCATAAAGATATCCCCTTTGGAGCGTGGCTCTTCCGTGTCGCTCGTTACACAATCATCGATGCATATCGCACCAGTCGCACATGGGAAGATCTCGATGAGTCTCTGGTGGATCCGGATAGTTTGAATTCTGCCGATGGACTCTTTCGCCAAAAAGAAGTGGTGCGGATTGTCCGTAAAGCTCTGAATGCTTTGCCACGCCGCTATCGTGATGTATTGGTTTTGCATTACATCGCCGGTCTTCCGAGTGATGAAGTGGCTCGGGTTTTGCGCCTCACACAGGGCGCCTCTCGCATCCTTAAGTTCCGGGCGCTCAAAAAACTTGAACAAGAATTGCCTGCAGAATATCGAGAAGCACGTAACGGAGCTGTGATTCCATCGTTCTCCTCTATGCCATGATGCTTGTTCATCGTCTTCAGCGGCTGGCTTCAGATGTGACTCCTTCGATGGATGCTAAAAGCCGTATTTTTGCCCGTATAGAACAGAGAATCGGCGCTCCGGAAGTTCTCCGGATGGTCGCAAAAGAGATGCATCCGGATCAGAGTCTCCAGGATCGTGTGTGGGAGAGAATTGCCCGCGTCGTAACACAGTCTCCCGTTGCATTCTTGGATCGTGTCGCTGCAGCACTTCTTCCTCCAGTGGAAATGTCGAAAGATCTCTGGCAGTCCTTCATCCTTCCTCGTCTCCAGCCCCAGCAGGTGTCTATTCGTTCCTATCGTGGCATTGCCTGGGTGACTGCAGTTGCCATGCTCATTGTGACGGTGCGCATCAGCCCCGTACTCTTCTTCGCTCCTCCGACGAAAGCAGAAAGTGCTGTCACCCTTCTTCCCACACGAGGAGAGGTGATGATTTTGCTTGGTGATCTCTGGCAGCCGGTGAGCGAGGAGATCGCGCTTACGCCCGGCATGCAACTGAAGACTCTTGATAGTGAAGCAAGCATCCTTCTGCGTGATGAGGGCGTCATCCGTATGGATCGCGATACCGTCATTGTGCTCAATGACCTCACGGAGCGCATGGAACCGGCACCTGAGATCCTGCCCACACTCACGCTTGAACAAGGCCGTGCGTGGATCCAGGGTCTTATCCCAGGAACGCTACGGGGTATTACCGTTGCTCTTTCTGAAGGTCACGTCACTGTGAATGAGGGCAGCGTCTCCATTACGCGCAGTGATCTTCTTACAGTCGAAGTCTTCAATCGTTCCGCGGTGCTTCTTCATGAGGCTCATGAAACCAGGCTTGTCGCCGGAGACCGTATCCAGCTGTGGTCCGGAAGCGTGCCACTCATCCGTCACATTTCTTCCGTTGCTTACGAAGATGCGTGGGTGAGCCAGAATACCGATCGCGATGCCGTGCATCGCAAGGACATCGCACAGCTGCAACAAGAGAGGCGCGCCGCGCGTGCGGGAATCCTCCCAACTTCGCGACTCTATGCAGTAAAGCGCGCTGCTGAGGCGATGGATGTCATCCTTACCTTCGATGGACGTACACGTGTAGAGAAGCAGATTGCCTATGCTGGAGTGCGGTTGGATGAAGCCGCCGCTTTGATTGAAGAGGGCTCCGTGGAAGCGGTGCAGGCGCCTTTGCAGGAGTATCGCAGCACACTCGTGGCGCTTGCAGGATCTTCGACGGATGAAAGCGAAGCACAATTTCTTTTGAAGCAGGCGGTATCTGAAGATTCTGCCGAGACCGCAGCAGCTTCGATGGGTGATGGGGGCTATCTCCTCAAAGAGGCCGTTCTAGAGGCGTTCTCCTCCCTTCCTGGTGAAGATGCAACCCAAGCAGAAGTATCACTCCTTGTTGACGGTCTTTCCACGCTCGCGCAGGCAGCCGAAGCCGGAAACAGCGTTCAAGTAACGGACGCATGGGGAGCATTGCAACCATATCTGACGGCACTAGAACTACACCCCGATCTTGCGGGCACGGAAGAAGCCCAAGCGCTTCTTGAGCGTTTTGCACGCGCTGTAGAAGGACAGGATCTCGATCCGGCATTATTAGAAGCGGCGACCGAATTCCTGCCCGAAGAGCCGGCCGTGGAAGTCGTACGTCTCAGTGACGAGCAGGTGCTCGCGCTTGCTCAAGACATCAAAGACAGTATTTTCATGAAGTACCGCATGCCAAAGTCGAGAAGCAATGTTCTTCTGGCTCAGCTCAAGAACCTCCATGGTAATGCCAATGAAGGACGCATTCTTCGTGCTCTCTATGACGTGATGCCGGAGGATACGGAGCTGCGGATTCCCGTTCGCCGCTCGATTACGCAACTTAAGTGGTCGGTGGTAGCGGGAGAAGGAGGGGATGCGTTGTAATTATGTCTACCGCACGCCAGTAGGCGTGCGGCTGTGAATTGTTTGGGGTGGGTCTGCGCTACCGGATTTGTATCACGTTGCTACACGTCGTTGGACTATTTTTATCGCAGAGATGAATCCACTGGTTAGGACCGAGAACCGGTTGCATCCCCAAGATGCCGATATTTATGATCTCATGGTCAACGGCACTGCAGGAGAATGTCGTATGTTGGAACGTGACTCTCTGATTGTCTCCTATGCCATTCCACCGAACGAGATCCGTGCACCCTGCGGCTTTTGAATAGGTCACTGAGAGGGAAGAGTTCCGGGTAATTACCGCCGAGTGAATGGTGATGGATGTGCCAGCGGCGCCATGAGATGCAGATACCGCACTCTGAGTTATGACAATGGGCTGACTGCATTGCTGCGTGGCATTTGTACAGAGCTTGATGAGTTGACCTTCTGAAAGTGTCGGTTGCACGGAACTCAGGAGAAGGCGTGCGGAAAGCGCTCCTGTGTTCACGGAGCAGGGGATGCCACCAATGACACTGAGTCGTTGAAATCTCTGGTTTGCTGCTCCCGTGATCCAAAGCGATACGCATTCGGCAGAGAGCAGCGCGTAGGAAACTTCCAAATGTTCCTGCGACAACTGAGCACTATTGAGCGTGACGCTTGAGGCAATATGCCTGACGGTTTCCGTTTGCGGTGCATTCGGTGTAGTTCTCAGATTCTGGCGCATGGTTCTCCATAGGCGTCGTGTCCGAGAAACAGTTGTTCCAAACTCTTGCACGGAATGCAGCGTACCGTGAGAAGTAGCCTCCCTCTTCGCTGTGACGAGTCCCGTCATCGTAGACGTCGGAACAGCTGTCGAACCATAGATGCTCAAAGCGAGAAGCAGGGCAGAGCCACCGACGACAAAACGCGAAGACTTGCGAGAATGGAAGAGACGCATAAGAGAATGTGGGTATGTATTATTATTATATAATAAAAGTGAATAAATATCAACTACGGTTGACGCTCTGCGTTCTTCCCTGCACACTGCCGCGGCTATGGGGCTTTTGACCATTACCGAGCTGAAACCAGGTCGCGCTGTCGTTTTAGATGGTGAGCCCTTTATCGTTGTCTCTTCGCAATTTGGCCGCAAAAGCCAATCCAAGGCGAACATGCAGTGCAAGCTCCGGAACTTAAAGACGGGATCGGTCATTGCCCGGAACTTCCAAGGGAGTGAAACCATTGAGCCTGCGGAAGTGGGTTATAGGAGAGTGCAGTACCTGTATAAGGATGATGTCGGATACGGATTCATGGATCTCAACACCTATGATCAATTTTCCCTTTCTGAAGAAATCGTGGGAGAAGCTGGAAAGTATCTTGTGGAAGGTGGGGAATTAGACGCACTGGTCTTCGATGAGCAACCGATAGCAATCGAGCTCAAATCCACGGTGGAATTGAAAGTGACCGAGACCTCGCCGGGTGTGCGTGGTGATACGGCGACGGGGGGCAATAAGGCGGCAGTGCTTGAAAGCGGATTACAAGTGAATGTACCGCTGTTCATTAATGAAGGAGACAAGATCAAGATTAATACGGAGACGGGGGAATATATGACGAGGGTGTAAGAAGAATTTGACATGATGCATACATACAATATGATTTTTGTACGCTCGTATTCCCGAGCATTGGTCATTTGAAAGGAGGCATTGCATGCCGCGAAAACGAAGCATTCCGAAAGATGCTCCGAAACGTTGGAAGCCATGCGAAGACGGCCTTTGAAGCCCCCATTCCTCATCGGTCGATGAGGGTCTGGGTTGTCTGGGCATGCTGCTTTTGACCAGTTTGGCAGTACTGTCGTCAACAGTTTCAGTGGTACTGCTTGTGGCAGCGTCTCAATGATGTTGCTGCTGGGGCGTTTCGGCGCCCCCCTTTTTATAGATGATTCCGAAGAAACGCCGCACGCCAGTAGGCGATGCGGCTGGGTGGATGTTGGTCTCTCATTGATCTAATGCTTTTTTCAGAACAGCATTCACCTTCCCCGGATTCGCCTGTCCTTTGCTCTCTTTCATCACCCAACCGACAATCGTGCCCAAAGCGGCCTCTTTTCCCGCTTTCCAAGATTCGATGGCTTTGGGATTGGCGGCGATCGCTTTTTTCACCAGTTCTTCAATAGCCGAATCGTCACTGATCTGCTGCATACCTTCTGCAGCAATGATTTCTTTTGCTGACTTTCCGGTCGCGACCATTTTTTCCATAACGTCTTTTCCCGCATTACCGGAGATCGTTCCAGTTGCAATGGCTTCCACAAGTTCAAGCATGGACGCAGATGATGGACCTTCGGCAACGGTCTTATTCGCGGCATTTAAAAATCCGAGGAGCTGTGTGAGGACAAGGCTGAGTGCGCGCTTGCCGTCCTTCGTTTTTTCATAGACGGCATCGAAGACCGTGCGCAGTGCCACATCATCGATCACTTGCATCGATTGTTTACTATCCAGACCGAGTTTGAGATATCGGTCACGCAACGCTTTCGGGAGTTCGGAAAGTTTTTTGCGGATTGCTTCCAATTCCTTCGCATTAAACTGCAGCGGTGGAATATCGGGTTCTGGGAAATAGCGGTAGTCATCGGCGGTTTCTTTGTCTCGGAGCATGCGCGTCTTTTCCTCCGTATCTTGCCATCCTACGGTGATTGCTCCTTTCATTGGGCCACCTTCTTCTTCCCAAAGTTTTCTCAGTCGTTTCTCTTCGTACTGCAATGCTTTTTCCAGCGACTTAAAGGAGTTCAAGTTCTTGATCTCGCTGCGCGCATTCAATTTTTCCGTTCCCTTCTCGCGGAGCGATATCGACGCATCGAAACGCATCATGCCTTTGAACATATCGGCTTCGGAGGCATCAACGGCAATCAAAATTCGGCGCAATTCTTGGACGAAAGCGACTGCTTCTTCCGCAGACCGGAGATCGGGCTCTGTCACGATTTCCATAAGAGGCGTGCCGGCGCGGTTGTAATCACACAGTGTTTTCTTTCCACGATGGGTCAACTTTCCAGCGTCGTTTTCCATATGTAACCGTGTGATGCGGCAGACACGCTCCTCGGTCACCGTTCCACTATTATTGCGGAGTTCATAGGCCACACTTCCTCCTTTTGAAAGTGGAAAATCATACTGTGAGATCTGGTACCCCGCAGGAAGATCCGGATAGAAATAATGCTTGCGGTCGAAGTGGCAATCCGGAGCGACGGTGCAGCCTATTGCGATGGAGGCTTGTACAGCTTTAGCAACCGCTACTGCATTAACAACAGGGAGCGTTCCCGGGTGTCCCATGCAGATCGGGCAGACCGTGGTATTGGGCGCCTTATTCCATGCGTCGTTGTCGCAGCTGCAGAACATTTTCGTTTTCGTGTTCATTTGGGCATGGATTTCGAGACCGATGATGGCTTCGAGCTGTGGCATATTTGTGCCCGAAGATTACCAGAGACACTAACAAACAAATATGTGTCAGATTGACTTTGGGTTTCAAACCCGTCTTCAACTCTGAAACGCATAATCCTTGATTCCTGAGAGAAACACTTCTTTGGGAGTCAGGTAATGGAGGGATCGGCGGGGGCAATTGTTGATCTTCTCCACGGCCTCTGCAAGTTCTTGGGGAGTGATGGCACTAAAATCCGTTCCTTTCGGGAAGAATCTCCGCAGGAGTCCGTTGCTGTGTTCATTCAATCCTCGCTGCCAGGAGCGGTAGGGTTCGGCGCAGTAGACGACGATCTTGAGAGTTCTCGTGATCTCCTCATGCTTCGAGATTTCCGATCCGTTGTCGTGCGTCATGGTGAGGCGACGTTCCTCCGGCATGGGAGAGAAGACTTCCGTTGCCGCTCGCACCATTTCATCAGCAGTCTGGTTTTTGAGAAGCACTGCGCGGAAGTATTTGGAGTACCGTTCTACGAACGTTGCAACAGCACCGGTCACTCCCCGGGGGCTCATGACGAGATCGCTTTCCCAATCCCCACACCGCTTCTTCTTGTCGACGATCTTTGGTCGTTCACGAATATCCCTCCGGTTGGGAATATGGCTTGCAGATGCCCCCTGGAGACCATAGAACCTCGGACGCTTTCCTTTGCGCGGCAGATGAAGGTGCAGACAGCCTCCCTCTTCTTTTGCCTTCCAGATGTAGCGGTAGATCGCTTCGTGACTTACCGCATGTTCTCTGTGCCACGGAGATGCGCGCTTCATTCTTCCGGCGATCGCATCGGGGCTTTTTCCTGCACGCAGATGTTCCACGACGTACCGGAGAACATCGGGATTGTCGTACCAGTGTTCCCGCTGCCTGTACGAGGCTGTGCGTCGCAGACGGGCACGCTCCTGTGCCACATGGGCGGTGTAACGATCATAAAGAGGAGGACGACTGCGCTCCAATTCTCGACTGACCGTGGATTGAGAACAGCTGATGAGGGAGGCGATCTTCTCTTGTTGTGTACCGAGCTGGTAGAGCACTGCCAGCTGATCACGCTGGCAACGCGTAAGATGAGCCATGACGGTAGGGGGGAAAGGGTGCTAAAGCCTTCCCTCCTACCGTACTTCAGGAGAATTGCCTCTTGGAACCGGGATTTCCAATGCGTTTCACTGTTGAATTCGGGAAATCTAGTCATTGACTATTAAAGGCTTATTTGTCATTGTATATCAAATGTTAAAAGAAGCATCTTCCCACAACAATGAACTGACAGATGAGGATCTATCCCAAGAGCATGAAATCATAAGGCGAGTTCAAGCTGGAGATACAGAGGCATGGAATGATCTTGCACGGAAATATCACCCAGCGATGCTACGGGTAGCGAGAAAGAAGTTTGGCAATCTTCACTTGGCTGAGGAAATTGTCCAAGATGCGTGGGTTTCCATTGCTCAGTCAATTGCCAACTTTGATTTTCGAGGTCCATTTTTCGGATGGGCATTGGTGATTGTGCAACGACGCTGCATAGACGAATTGCGTAGAGCCGGAAGGAGAAGGGAAAGATGCTTAGACAATGATGATGCACTCGATTCTCTCACTCATATTCCTGTGGACAGGAGGATCGTTCATCGAGAGATTCGGGCTCAAATTGAGCAAGCCTTCCAATCAATTCCTCTTGATGATCAATCGCTCCTTCGAGCATTTATTGATGGTCGCTCGACTGAAGAAATGGGTGAAATTTTACATGTAAAAAAGGGCACTGTTTATGCAAATTTGCATTACGCTCGAAAACACCTTCGTGAAGTTCTGTTAAACACACTCACTGCAGAAGATATCGAATTCCTTCTCCGGTCAGCTGCTTAAGACCAATGATCCACAATCGCCGCACGCCGGTAGGCGATGCGGCTGGATTTCTCTATTACACATTCTGGGCATAATCCACGATCAATATCCCCTCCAAATGATCCACTTCATGCTGCACCACCCGCGCATCGAAATCCCGTAATTTGCGTTCCTGAGGCTTGCCTTTGGCATCCATGTATTTCAAAGAGATTTCCACGGAGCGGGGGACGGAGACAGCGATATCCGGGAGGCTCAGGCAACCTTCTTCTGCGGATTCCTGCTCTTTACTCTTTGATGTGATCTTCGGATTGATCAACGGAATCATCTTTCCGGAGATCAATGCCAAACAGATGCGCTCGGTTCTTCCTACCTGAGGAGCCGCGATTCCCGCGCCATCGGCATCTTTTACGGTGTCTTGCATGTCCTTGATCAACTTCAAAATTTCTTTTGTTGGCTTAACAATATTCTTCGTCTTCTTGCGAAGCAGGGGATGATCGGCGCCAATGAGGATGGGGAGAACAGACAAATGGAGAATTGAAAATTGAGAATGGAGAATGAACTCATGAACACGAGAAAACTACCATAATTCTCCATTCTCCATTCTCCATTCTCAATTTATTTTCTTGCAAGTTGTTTTAAAGCTGCCCGCTTCCTCAGCTCATCAATCGATCGGATATTGCCCTTTTCGATCATCTTCAAGAAAGCCTGTGCCGTGAGGAGCACATCGGGAAGAGCACGGTGGCGATCTGTGGGAAGCGTGAGGCCGCAGCGAAGAGCAAGGACATCGAGGTTATGGCGGAATTCTTGCGGGAAGAGCGATCGACTGAGAAGTAGGGAGCAGAGACACTCGGGGAGCTCGACGTAGCCCCAGCAAAACTCCTTTTCTGTCTGCAAAAATCCCATGTCGAAGTTGGCATTGTGTGCGAGGAGTGTGGAGCCCGATGCGAATGACAGGAATTGCGGCAGAACGACATCAATGGTGGGGGCAGTAGCCACCATGGCATCTGTGATTTTATTTACTTGAGCTGCCTCCCATGGAATCTTCCGTTCGGGGTTCACATAGGCTTCAAACGTCGATTTGGCCTGGATGATGCCATTTTCAATGCGCACTCCGGCAATCTCCACGATCCGGTGCCCGCGTCTCGGATCGAGACCCGTCGTCTCGATATCAAAGACGGTGAAAGGGGGGAGGAAGGACATGAAGGAACTGGACTGTAGGGGAGTCCGAGGATGATCTGAATTGTTCTATTGGTATATTGTTCTCTTGCTTCATGCCAACTCTTACCCCCCGCATCGTTCTCGATATTCTGCGGAAGCGCCATACCCCTCCGAAGACATTTTTACAGTACCGGACACCGCTCGATCTTCTCGTCGCGACGATCCTCTCGGCACAATGTACCGATATCCGTGTGAATAGGGTGACCAGAGATATTCTCTATCCCAAATATCGAACGCCGTCGGATTACCTCGCTGTGCCGCGCAGCGCACTGGAGCGCGACGTCCACTCCTGCGGTACGTATCGCAATAAGGCGAAGTACATTCAGCAGATGTGCAGTATGCTCATCGATCTGCACAAGGGAGAAGT
>VMGQ01000037.1 GCA_007376635.1 Candidatus Peregrinibacteria bacterium Greene1014_49 | reverse complement strand
TCTTTCACTTCTACTCCCATCTCCAAGGTAAATTCTTTTCCGTCTCCTCTTGGTGCACCTGCCTTTGTTCTGCTTGGATCGTAGAGCTGCCATCCCTTTTCTTGTAATGTCGCTGCCGTATCAAAACGACATTCGAAAGGATCGTCTTTCTTGGTATTCGCTTTTCGTAGACCTCGAGCGGGGTACAAACTTGGTCCAGCAAGAACAACGATACGCCGACGTATTTCTTTTCTCATGGAAAGTTTGAGTGCATCATTGAGAACTCGCGCGGGCTCCGATGCGACAATTTTTTCATCGGAAACTATGGATAATTCCGTATCTGGAATATGCGTTTGAGAAACCACAACAATTATAGAGCGGTCTCCCAATTCTTCCGGAGAAATACCTTCAGCAAAGACATGAGCTGCTGCCGCAGCCTGGTCGGTGCCCATCACGATGATCATATTTCTCCCGAGTTCCTGAAGATGCGTTCTAGTTTCATGCACCATCTGCATGAGATCCGGATTCGCCCGGAGCTGATTACTATCTCCGAACAGCTCGGATTCTGTCACACCTATCGTTTGATACTTATCGAGTGTGGCCTGAGGCACACCACGATCCACAATTTCTTTAATACGACCCCGAATGGGCTTTCGGAGCTTTCCCACATCTGCACATGTAAGAGTACCCCCGAAGCCCAATATATGAGCTTCATGTGGTCCCGGTAATTCAAATTCCAAATCAGAAAGAGTCATAGGAAGAGAAAAAATACATCAGACCTGGACTATTACAAAAATAATTATAGAATCATCATTATTCCCCTACAATCAAGAAATTCGAGTAATATCCCCCTTATGCCACGAGCCATACCTCCCAAGGGCATCGTCTTAAAAGCCCTTAACTATGCACAAAAGGCTCATAGTGGCCAAAAACGGGCATCCGGAGAACCGTACATTGAACATCCTAAAGCCGTAGCCGAGCTTCTCAAAAAAGACATTCATGCCGATAACGAGACCTTAGCCGCCGCCCTGTTACATGACACCGTCGAGGATACTGGAGTAACCATTGCCGAACTCAAGCGCGCATTCGGACCCGCGATCGCCCACCTCGTCGAAGGAGTCACGAAGATCGAGCACATCGAAGGAGCACTCGATCCCGCAGCGCAAGACATGGCCTCCATCCGGAAAATTTTCAAGGCGATGGGCTCGGATCTGCGGGTGCTCTTCATCAAACTTGCAGACCGTCTCCATAACATGCAGACACTGGAGTTTCTCTCACGCGAACGTCAGATTAAAATCGCTCGTGAGACCGAAGAAATTTTCTGCCCGCTCGCGAGCTTTCTCGGCCTTCGCTTGTGGTACAGGCAACTCTCGGATTTATGTTTTCAGATCCTCGATCCGACGCGCTTCAAGCTCCTGGAACGTAGGCGGGAGAATGTTGAACGGCACCAGCGGGTGGCGCTTGATCGA
The DNA here is from genome assembly GCA_007376635.1 of Candidatus Peregrinibacteria bacterium Greene1014_49. GTDB lineage: Bacteria > Patescibacteriota > Gracilibacteria > Peribacterales > Peribacteraceae > 2-12-FULL-55-11. The sequence goes on along the minus strand of VMGQ01000037.1, from coordinate 15,593 downwards.
TGGATCGATCACCTGCAAACGATGCTGCATAAAGAGGCGCATCTTGCCATTTCTGTTACCCTCCGGCCACGGCACTTGAGCGGCGTTCACGGCTCTACCCGAGACCAGCCGGGACTCCTCTACCACATCGAAACATACTACCGGATTTTAGTCATCACACCTTCTGTCGACGATTGTTATCGCATACTCGGCGCGATTCACCAGCATGCGCCGGCGCTCCCGGGACTTGTACAGGATTATATTTCTTCGCCAAAGATCAACCGCTATAGCGCCCTACAGACAACCGTCCTCTCTCCGAGCGGCGTACCGATCACCGTCGTCATTCAGACACAGGAAATGCGTGACGTCGCGGTGTGGGGCGTGTCACTGCTCTACCGGAAACATTCCCCGAAGGGCGCATGGCGCACGCTGCCTGACTGGATTCGCAGTGTTATTTCCCTTGAAGGAACAGTGCAGGATACATCCGCATTCTTCCATGCCCTGCGCGCGGACATTTTCGGGGATCGCTGCATCGTGCATCCGGTGGGGAGGCGCCAAAAAGCTATCAATGTCCCATGTCATTCGAGCCTTCTCGATGTGGCCTACGAAATAGATCCTGCGCTTGCAGCGCGAGCCACAGGTGTCAGCGTGAATGCGATTCCGAGCAATCTCCGCACCATCGTCCAAGATGGCGATGTGGTGAAATTCACCGGCAACCGTTCGAAAGTACGCTCCGCAAGAGATCTGATCTTATTACACACTTCGCAAGGCCAAAAACGCCTGCTCAAGCAGCTGAGCAACAGGCCTCCAAAGGAAATCCAAAAAGAAGGTGTGGCCATTCTCCATGAAGCACTACTTCTCGCCATAGACCCCTTCTTTTCAACAGAATGGCGGAGGGAGATCGCAAAGCGATTGAGCGTCGCGCACGCGCGAGAGGCAGTGGGCTCAGGAATCCAAAACCCATTCGACATACTCGAGGAACACTGTACACCGGGCGAAATCTTTCTCCTCGATGGACACTGTTTCCATGGCCGCTCGCTCGGCATGCCTCACCACAACATGCGATTTGTGTTGCGAACCAGTGTGGAAATTCTCCGTGCAGGGCGTGTCATCGGCGTACAAGTACGACCGGATGTGGTTGATGTTGTAGAGCAAACACCGCAACAGGGTCACCAGACGCGCGAGCTGATTCCTCTGGAATTAGAGAAGGACGGTCCTCTCGATATGCCATTCCGCTTTGGTCTCCAATGGGGATATCGCGATCACAGCAACCCCCTGGAGATCATTGCGCACCTGCAAAACCTCCTCGATACTCCAGTGGAGCTCCGTGCGTTTGACCGGGGAACGGTCACTCTTTCATTCCATACAGATACGCTCATGACCCTGCGCATCGTCCACGATTTCCTCACGGCACATCCAGATGTCGTCCGCATCGTCCGCATCTCCCCTTAATGCTCCATGGCACCTTCCATGAAACCGTCGCTCCTTGTGCTCTACTGTGGTGGAACCATCGGCATGCGCCAGAATGTCCGCACATCGGCGCTTCGACCGGAAATCACGATTGAGGATCTCCTGAAATTTTCACCACTGCTGCAGACGGAATTTTCATTGCAGACGAAAACGATCACGATGATCGACAGCACCAATATCCAGCCGCATCACTGGATGGAAATTGCCGCGTCTATCGCCCACGACTATCACCACTACGACGGATTTGTCGTGATCCACGGCACAGACACCATGGCCTATACGGCAACCGCACTCTCATTTGCTCTGGGTAATATCGGCAAACCGGTCGTCTTCACGGGATCACAGGTGCCGCCGGATATTCTCGGCAGTGATGCCATCGGCAATATGGTCAATGCCTGCATGGCAGCCACGATGGATTTTGCAGAAGTCGCCATCGCCTTCGGGACAGCTATCCTCCGCGGGAATCGCAGCATTAAAATTAGTGAGAGTGAACGAAACGCGTTCATCTCGCCGGTCTTCCCTGCACTCGGATCCATTCGCCTCCAGCCCGAGCTAACGTATGACGGCGTCCGTCGCAGACATGGCGGGAAAATCGAACTGATGAATACGTTCGATGGCTCGATCGCCGTCGTGAAAATCGTCCCGGGCATGGATCCGAAGATCCTCGATACCATCATCGATACGGATATCGACGGTTTGATCGTCGAATCCTTCGGACCTGGAAATATCCCGAACCAGGAACAAAGCTTACTTTCGAGTATCGCCCGTGCACGGAGAAAAAATATTCCTGTCTTGGTCTCCACGCAGTGCATCTACGGCACGACCCGCATGTACCTCTACGAAGTCGGCCAACGCGCACTCAAGCTCGGTGTCATCCCCACCGGAGATATGACCCCCGAAGCAGCCTTCGTGAAACTGAAATGGGGTCTCGGGCAGGGCATGGACACTGAGGACATTACGAGACTCTTTGGAAAGGACATTGCAGGAGAAGTGACGATTGGAGGGTAGTTGACATATTATTGATAATATTGTATATATTATTCATGATCGAAATCGACGCCTCCACGCCGTATACCGATAGCGTTCAGTTAAACGAGGGAGGCTCCATTCATTATCTCGATCCGAATGCCCGACGCTTCTTGGGGCCTAGCGACAACTACGCACATCTCGAATCCAAACTGCTCGGAATGCGAACAGTAGAATCACGGGAGTCCCAATTGAAAGCCGATCAACCGGCATTCGACCAACGCCCGCGCGGATTGAGAGAGGAAAATACCCGAGATTTGTGCACCTTGGGAAGAGAGGCAATTTCCAGAATTGCCAGTAGCGGCAAAGAGCAGCCTCAACTTTTTTTCTTCGGACCAGGCGCGGGAAGAGAAATAGCCCAGGCCAAGACAATGCTTCCAGAAGCGACAATCCGTTCGAACGCTCTTACCCCGGCAAGCCCGACACTGGCTCTGCAAAAAGATTTTATGTCGATGCGTGCACGACTGTGGGAGACAATAAAAAGGCAAGGAACTTCGGAGGAACAAACTCGTTTTTCCTGGATAAAAACAGCACGGTCCATGAATCCGGATTTTGCCGTGAAAATGGATGCCGCTCTGCAAACGGAAATTTTTACCACTCCTCTGCAACGGGAAACCCTGCCCCACACCCAGTACATAGGATACTTGCAGCAGCTTCCAACGGCATTGGATGATGTCTCTCCCCAAGATTTGGTGTACGAAAGACACGGGCCGCTTTCGAAAATTTTTGCCGAGAAAACAGGCAGTGAGTATGTGCGCACGATTCGTCCGGTGCTGGATCGGCTTATCAGCCAAGAAAGTATTTTAGTTGTAGGGTTTGCCAGCCGAGCTACACTCCAAGCACTTCAGCAGATGCTCCCGAAATTTTTATTTATCCTGAGTGAAACGGGGGCAATCGCTATCCATAGGCAAGGATCCCATACAGATGCCCTGATGAAATAATCGCAGGCTCTGCAAGCACATAATAGAAAATCGTCACGATGACTCCCGTACGCTGCTTTTTTCGATATGATGCACCTGTTTCCATACTTCTTTCGTATGTTCGACCCCGTCGACACCCGGCAATCGTTTCCCTGCTCTTGCCCTTCGACTCCGCTCAGGGTCAATACCTAACGTTTCATTCCTTCTCCTATGTTCGATCCTGTAGATCCTAAGCAAAGTTTTCCGGCATTGGAGCGCGGCATTCTGACCTACTGGAAAGAGGAAGACATCTTCAAGCGCAGCATCAAGCAGCGAAAACAGCTCAGTGGCGATCTCCTTGAGCATGGGCACGGGGAAAGGGCCAAGGGCCAAGGGCTCAAATCCCAATCCCTTAGTTATTCATTTTATGATGGTCCGCCATTCGCAACAGGATTGCCCCACTACGGCCACCTCCTCGCAGGCACGATCAAAGACGTGATCCCACGCTATCAAACCATGCGCGGACATGCGGTAGAACGAAGATTTGGCTGGGACTGCCATGGACTCCCGATCGAAAACATGATCGAGAAAGAAAACAACATCACCTCACATCAACAGATTAAGGAGATGGGCATCGCAGCCTTCAACGGACTCTGCCGCGCATCCGTCCAACGCTACGCGAAGGAATGGAAGCAAACTGTGGAACGCATGGGGCGCTTCGTGGACATGGATCACGACTACCGCACGATGGATCCGGAATTCATGGAGAGCATCTGGTGGGTGTTTGCAGAGTTGCATCGGAAAGACTTGATCTACGAAGGCAGCAAACCGATGCACATCTGTCCGCGCTGCGCGACTCCCCTTTCCAATTTCGAAGTCGGTCAAGGATACGCAGACCGTACAGACATGTCGGTCATCATGACCTTTCCACTGAAGGATGATCCGAAAACTGTACTGCTGGCGTGGACAACAACACCATGGTCTCTTCCTGGAAACTTCTGGCTCGCCGTAGGCAAAAAAATCACCTATGCCAAAGTCCGCGAAGGAGATACAACGTATATTCTCGCGGAGAAACTCGTAGAGACGGTCTTCAAAGGAAGAGAATATGAAGTGATCGGAACGATCGCAGCGAAAGAGTTGATTGGAAAATCCTATGAGCCACTCTTCCCCTACTTCGTCGGTACGGTGTTGCCTTCAACCGAAGACACGAAAAAGCCGCAGACCTACGGAGAACGCGTATTCAAGGTCATCACGAACGACGCCGTGGAAGTCAGCGACGCAGAAGGCACGGGCATCGTGCACCTTACGTCTTCCACAGGAGAAGACAGTAATGCCGTTGCCGTTGCTGAAAAAGTTGATGTGCTTCCCCATATCCGCATCGACGGCACGTTCATCGAAGCGGTGAAGGATCTTCAGGGGATGAACGCCAAACCCGAGGGTAAAGACCCGATGGCAACCGATAAGAAAGTGATAGAAAGTGATCGAACTCTTGAAAGCCCGCGGCCGTGAGTTTTCCCACTACACCATCAACCACAGTTACCCGCACTGCTGGCGCTGCGATTCACCACTGCTTCCCTATACCACGAGCTCCTGGTTTGTCTCTGTTGAGAAGATCAAAAAAGATCTCCTCGCAAATAATGAAAAAACCCGCTGGGTTCCCGATCACGTCCGCACACGAAGATTTGGCAACTGGCTCGAAAACGCCCGCGACTGGGCTATTTCGAGAAACCGCTACTGGGGAACACCTCTTCCAATATGGCGTTTGCCTAAAGCGACTCACGACTCACGACTCACGACTCACGATACGGAAGTCCTCGGCTCCCAAGATGACTTGATGAGCAAATGCCAGATCCGTTTCACGAAAGTGACGATGCTGCGCCACGCTGAAAGCGAAGGCAATACGATTCCGGTGTACCAAGGCAATGTTCCGGGAACGTCACTCACAAAACGAGGAAAAGAGCAGGCTCAAGCTGCAGCAAACTTCCTCTGCAAATCGCCAATCATCAATTGCCAATCGCAAATCCCCACCGTCATCTACGCCTCCCCCCTCGCCCGCGCCCAGCAAACCGCCGCCATCCTCGCTAAAAAAACCGGCGCACAGGTCATCACCGATGACCGCCTTCGCGAAGTTTCCTTTGGAGACTACGAAGGCAAGCACATCGACTTTTCGGATCTGACATTCGTGAAAGAACGCCGCGCACATAAACTCGATTCCGGAAAGCCCGAGAGCATCTACCACTTCGATGGAATGGAAACGTGGGCTTCAGTTCAAGAGCGCATCGCATCATTCCTCAGAGAAATCCTCCCGCGCCACCGTAGCGAACACATCGCCATCGTCACACACGCAGATCCCATCATGAACATGCGCGCGTTTTTTTCTGGAACGGATCCCGTGAAACTCAGTCATCAGCCCTATCCACAGTTTTCCTCTCCAGAAAGCTATTTCTGGGATCATGATCATGAAGCCGCTCTGGATCTCCACCGCGAAACTGTCGATGCGATTGCCTGGCCGGGATCGGAGGTGAAAGGACAAAGTGTGGATGTGACGCATTGAACGTGCAAGATAAAGGAAATGGCTGGACCGATGACCATTTGACTGACCGTGGACGAGAACAGGCAAAGGCAACCGCAAAGAAATTGAAGAAGGAAAAGTTCGACGCGATCATCTGCTCTGATCTTCCGAGAGCGAAAGAAACTGCAGACATCATCGCCTGCGAACTGGGACTCCCTGTCAGCGGAGCATGGCTGGAACTGCGCGAAAAACACTCGGGAATATGGGAAGGCATGCCATTAAAGGACATTCTTGCAGACCATCCACCAATCGATCCGGCGTTTCTGACAATGGCATTTCATCATGCCACTCCGGAAGGAGACGCCGAAACGCTTTCTGCATTCATGAATAGAGCCGATAACGTCCGGCGAAAGCTTCTCCGCGAATTCCCCGGAAAACGTGTTCTTGTTGTGACGCATGGCGGCATGATCCGCGCGCTACGAACCCTCACGGAAAACCTGACGTTCCGTGAAGCGGCAGGACTCAATCCCTCAAATGCAGAGGTATATTCTCTCCCACTCCATCCTTTGATGGAGCGCATCCCCGAAGTCCTCGACTGCTGGTTTGAATCCGGCTCCATGCCCTACGCGCAGCAACATTACCCATTTGCCTTTCAGAGTGGAGAGGGCTCCCCCTTCCTCCCGTGGAGGAAGGGGCAAGGGGATGGAGGAGCCCTTCCCCCCGGCTTCCCCGCCGACTTCATCGCCGAAGGCATCGACCAGACCCGCGGCTGGTTCTACACGCTCTCGGTGCTTTCGACCGCGCTGTTCAACGAGCCCGCGTTTAGAAACTGCATCGTCAACGGCATCGTGCTTGCGGAGGATGGCAAGAAAATGAGCAAGCGCCTGAAGAATTATCCGGAGCCGACAGAGGTTGCTGAACGTCACGGTGCAGATGCCGTACGCTTCTCCCTCATGCGCTCTCCTGCCGTGCGCGGTGAAGATCTGCGGTTTTCGGAAAAACTCGTCGAGGAAACCGTCCGCAGCGTCATTCTGCCACTGTGGAATACGTACAGTTTCTTCGTGACCTACGCCAATGCAGCCGGATGGAAGCCGACCGAAATCCGGCGCAAGAGTACGCATCCTCTCGATCGCTGGATCCGGAGCGAGATCCAGGACTTGGTCAATCGCATGACGCTGCAGCTTGACGGCTACGATCTTTCCGCAACCTGTGCGGAACTCGGCGACACCATTGATGCGCTCACCAACTGGTACGTCCGACTTTCGCGGAGACGCTTCGCCGGCAAAGGAATTATCGAAGCAGAGGAAGCAAGCGGCGATGTCGAGCGCGGAGAGCAGCATGACGCGCTGGTTACACTCTATGATGTACTTCTTACGCTCTCTCAAGTCCTCGCACCATTTTGCCCATTCATCACCGATGCGATCTATCTGAATCTCGTATCTGAGGAACACGGATCGATCCACCTTACGGACTGGCCGGAGACGCGCAGCCTCACGCAAGAGGAATCCGCAATGATCGCGAAGCACACGTTCCTCCGGCTTGTGGTCTCTTTGGGAAATTCCATCCGCTCGAAGAATAAGATCAAGACACGCCAGCCACTTGCAAGGGTAACTGTCGCGGTTCCTCGCAACGCAAAAGGCGATTTTGCTTTAACGAATGAGGAAAGAGCATTGCTCTTACAGGAATTGAATGTGAAAGAAATCGCCCTTGCCGATGATCCAGGAAAACTCGCTCAGATTATTGCACTCGTCGATGCACGCAAAGTCGGGTCACGACTCGGGAAACAGGTTCAAGAAGTAATCGCCGCGGGCAAACGCGGGGATTTCACACAACAGGAAGACGGTACCGTATTGATCCTTGATGAAATTCTTACAGCCGCCGAAGTGCAGATTCAATATCGAGGAGCTGAGGGAACAGATGTCGCAGCAGAAGGGGGAATCGTTGTAAGCCTGGATACAAGAATAACACCAGAGCTTGAGTGCGAAGGCTCTGCACGCGACCTCATCCGGGAAATCCAAAAGCTCCGCAAAGACTCCGGCCTCGCTTTCACCGACCGCATCGCGCTCTCAGTAGGCGGTCTTGATGACGTTATGGAATCTTTCAAAGGGGCGATTGCGGAGGAAACGCGGGCAACGTGGAAGACGAATGAAGGAAAATCGTTTGATGTGGAGATTGAAGGGAAGAAGGTGACGATTACGTTCGAAAAATTGTAATGTCCCTCCCCCTCCGCATCCTCCTCCGTCTGATCCTCACGATCATCCTGATCTGGGCTATGCAAAAATATTTGTATTCATATGTGCTCGTAACCGGCGGTCTTCCCGCTTGGATTGTCATCGCCTCGCTCCTGACATTAATGAACCTTCTGGTGCGCCCTGTGCTGAACGTGATCGCCCTGCCACTGCATTTCCTCGCAGCAATCCTCGCGTTCATCCTCGTCAACGGGATCTTTATGGGGATAACGGTCTGGATCACTGGGCATATGGAACCGGATCTCGTGACGATGGAAATACGCAATATTCAGGGGTGGATTATTGTTCCCATCATTTTGGGATTTGCCAATTGGGTGATGAAAATTATTCCAGGGAAAGGAGAAGAGGCATAGATGCTCCCTGGATTTCCTCCACCCCTACCCCCTCCTCCACGGGAGGAGGGGGATGTATGTGTTTCTGTGTGTTGTTTGGATGCCCCTAAGAAAATAAAAAAAATGCCTTCTTCTAAAAGAGCGCTCCCCCTTCCTCCCGTGGAGGAAGGGGCAAGGGGATGGAGGAGTGCGGAGAGGTTATTCAAAACGACCTCTTCACAAAATCCGCCAATGCCCACGTCATCCCTTTGATCGCCGCTTCTTTCGGAATCTGATGATACGACGAGACCACACCATACTCCGCCTTCTTCGGTTCTACCGCCTCCCCCTTCTTCCATCCGAAGATGATAAAGCCGGGAACACCGAGACTCCGGAGAAATTCTTCACATTTCTTCTGCACTTCTGCATTGTCCATAAAAAATTGGGGAACGGATGCACTATACGCTGTACGGGGAGAGAGTGGAGTACAATCAACGTCGTGAAATATTCTTTCTTCTGTGTCCTCTTTTCTCTTACGCTGCTCTCACCAAAATCTGTAGACGCTACAGCATTCTCCGATGTTCCCGACAATCACCCCCTCGCTCCCGCTATCCTCGAAGGAATGAAGGAGGGATACGTGCGGCTCGGCCAGGATCGCGTTTTTGGAGCTGATATTGCAATCACACGCGGCGAATTCGCCTTCATGCTCGCGCGTGCATCACCCTATCGCAGCGAAATCACCGGGTGCATCGAGCGTATGCGAAAATCACCAGCATGGAATGATTGGGCGCTCTCCGACGCCGACTACGACGCGTACTACGGCAATCCGCTCTGCGTCCTCCAGAATGCCGACCTCTTCGGAGCATTCGCGGATGATTCTTTTCAACCGGCGGAAGGCGTCACCTTTGCAGAGGCCTCCCGATCGTTGAGTCTGACCTTTGGCCTCACCAAACTTTCCGTTCCCGTTCTCGAGCGCCAGGATTGGAAAATTTTAAAACCCTACGCTTCTTTTCTGAGCGCCAAAAAAGTAATTCCCCCTTCTGTACGTGGACTTGCGTACCCCATCTCCCGCGGCGATGCATTGACGATGCTCTATCGCCTGCGCCATCCGGGAAAGACGATGCGACTTCCTGTCACGGAGTATCAGCTTGCATCGCACCTTACCGATCCTACAGCCTGGTCGATGTGGCAGCGCTACGGCATGAGCATCCCTTATCGCTCCACCTGGCCAGAACCACACATTGTGCAACGCGGCATGACGGATCGGAATGTGCCAAAGCGGCCATCTGTAAAACACATCACCATCGGCGAGAGGCGATCCTGCCGTGGCATTGGAGACTGCATCGAACGCGACTTCATCCTCGATCTGTATCCCGTCGAAGATCGTGCTGATATTTGGCGTGATTTCGAGAAGGATGCGACGATCCGTGTCACGGAGTCGTGGTTCCAAGGATCGATCCATTCCACACGTTACCGAGAACGGGGGGAACGGTGCACCAATGAAGGTCTATTGGTAATCGGTCCCAACGAGGTCTACCGTCTGCTTGCTCCGTGCCTGAAACAGAAAAGTGAAGCGTATGCGTACTGGCTACGCTTGCTCCGAGGTTTCACTGTGTATCCGGCGAGTGACCCGCGGTCACGAAGATAGTTTGGCATGAAGGAAGAGCTGATGAACACCTGCCAATCCATTCTTATATTTCGAGCCCTTTTCTGCTATACTGTAAGGAAATGTCTCTGCAAACATCCAAGCACAATTCCGGCAGCCGTGTGGTCTTTATTTCCGTTCTCGTGTGTCTCTTGGTCACGGGACTCGGGTGGTCATTCTGGCTCCGGGGTCAAACCATTCTACGCAGCGATCTTCGGGATCGCCTGCAATCCACGACAAGTATCGCTGCTGAACTCATCGATGCCAGAGATGTGGAAGCAATCCAGTCGCCGAAAGATATGGACACAGAGGCATTCCAGCGCCTCGTGACAGCGCTGAAAGACATACGCACATACGCCAAACACATCCACTTCGCCTACATCATGCGGCGTACAGAGGATCCAATGCTCCTGGAGTTCGTCGCGGATGCCGATGCACTTAGCACACTGGATGAACTTGATCTCAATGAAAACGGCGTGGTGGACGCCGGCGAGGAAGGATCGCACCCGGGAGAACTCTACGACATCTCCGGTATGCCGGCTCTCCAGGGCGAAGCCTTTGTTCGGCCGACTGTGGATCCCCGGTTCACCGACGATCAATGGGGCATCCTCCTCTCCGGATACGCGCCGATCCGTAATGCACAAGGTGAAGTTATTGCAGTCCTCGGGCTCGATATGTCCGCTGAGGAATTTATAGATCTTTCCCAGCGCATCTTCTCGCCATTTGCGCTTCTGCTCGTAATTCTCGCAAGCCTTGGAGTTGCCGGTCTCATCCAATGGGATGGAATGAAACGGCGCTTGGCAACCGATGCCTTCCTTGCGGAAGAGCGCTCGGGATTGCTTCAACTCACACTCCATCGCCTAGGAACGCCACTCACTATTTTTAAATGGTCCCTCGAGACACTGGCTGATTGCACCACAGGCAACTCCTGCTCGGCGGAAGATGTGGAGAGCCATGTCCGCCAAATGCGCGCAGGAATCCAAAGTATGGACACCATTCTGCGAAAACTCCTCGAAGTGGAAAAAGCGGAAGATGGAACGCTGCGCAACGATCCAAAGCCAACTCCAGTATGTCCACTCATCGACGAAGTCCGCGCAGAGCTTGCACCCCACCTCCATGAACGGAAACAGCACATCTCCGTGACCGCCTGCACCAACTACACCGCAAGCGTGGATTCCGAAATTCTCCGCGGCGTACTCCGAGAAGTTCTGACGAATGCATCCATGTATTCCCCCATCGGCTCAGAAATCACGATTTCCTCGACGGTGCGCAAGCATCATATCGAGCTCTCCATTTCCGACGTCGGATGCGGCATCCCCATCGCAGAGAGCCACCGCATCTTCCAGAAATTCGGCCGCGCCAGTAACGCCCATCTCTTTGATCCCAACGGTGCCGGCCTTGGACTCTATATTTCCAAGAGCGTCATTGAACGCGCCGGAGGAACAATCTGGATGGAAAGTGAGGAAGGAAAGGGCACGACGGTGACTTTTACGGTGCCGGTCGCCTAGACAAGAAAAACGTTGACCTGTGGATATTTTGGCATAAGAATGCCATCTTATGCCTTATAACGCTCCACTTCCCGAGCCATCGGATGCCGATCGATTATGGCAACAAATGGTCGATGGCCTCAAAGGAGAAAAACACCTCACAACGGCAAGTATCTGTGGCGTCTTTCGTAAATGGGGAAGACATTTGTTTGTGGAGCCCAAAAATGAATTCGATCGGTTGAGAGTCGCCGGAGATAACGATTCATTTGAAATAGAACACGGCCAAATGATCTCGCAGCCGCAGATGGTTGCTCAAATGACAGAATGGTTGGAACCAAAACCTGGAGAAACCGCTCTGAAAATCGGACTCGGATCCGGATGGCAGGCAGCTCTTCTTCAGGAGCTCGTGGGAGAAAGGGGGAAAGTGTTTGCGATTGAACGTATAGAAGGTCTCGTACAGCTCGCGCGCAATCGCTTCGATCGATTGGAGCTTTCCCACATTCAGATTGTCTATGGCGATGGCATGAGTTCCGATGATGTTCCTGTGGGACCATTCGACATGATTACCTGTGCAGCGGGTTGCGTGGATGCTCCACAATTCTGGAAAGATCGATTACAGGATGGAGGAAGACTGATCTATCCCAAACAAGCAGCAACAATCGAAAATGGACAAACCCTGTGGAGAAACGGCGAAAAAACAAAAGCTCCTGATGGATGGGAGGATGGTCCGCTGCATGCGCTCTGCAAAACCACTCGTTCGGGTGATGTCTTCCAAGAAGTATTCGCTGAAGGATTTTGCCGATATGTACCACTGTTGCCAAAAACGGAACAGTTGTAAAAGCCCTCCCCCAACCCGCTGGATCTCCTCCATCCCCTAACCCCTTCCTCCATGGAGGAAGGGGGAGCCCACTCTGAGAAATAGGTAGATTCATGTGATTACTCGCAAAGAGAAAGATGTGAATGGTCGCGTTGGAAAAGTGCCCACATGCGTCGTGTGTAACGGGGTCGGTCGCGTCCGGGAAAGTGCCGTCATGCATCCCGTGAGCAGTGCGTAGGAAATGCACTGTTTGAGCGACGAGCCGCAGTGAGGAGCGAGTTTGCATTTCCAGCACTGCGAGCGGTGATGCATAGGCACTTTCCCGATAGCGACTACGTGTTTCTTTCTGCCATTTCTTTGCACGAGCAAAGAAATGGCAAACCAATGAGAAGCAACCGATGTCATTCATGTATGGCTGCACCCGCGGAGAGGTGCTGCTGGATCGGATACTTTATGAAGAAATCTTATTCAAACCACACCGGAACCCGCACCTCTGCCGCATGCTCCGGCAATCCCGAAGGATTGTCTTTCAGAAGCACCAGCGTCCCCGTCTTCGCATCCGTTTCAAAGTGCAAGGTGACGGAGAACGGAACAAAATCCGTCGTCATCCACTCCCCTTCCGCCTGCGCAGGAAGCATCACGATGAGACTGCCGTTTTCATCCAGAAGCTGCACAGGGAAACTCGCTTCAAAAAACCACGTCCCACGCGCTTCACCCGTGACCGTCAGAGGACTTGTGACCACAGCATTCAGCTGAGGATCAGTGACGCGGACGTCGGCATGTTGCTGCACGCTGCTTCCCGCCGAGGATGAGGAATTGTCGTCCGGAACGTTGCCCTTGCCGCAACCCATGAGCAGGAACGGAAAAACGAGGAGAACAGCGAGAAAGTGATGCAAACGCATGGGGAAATACGGAAAAGATACGGAAGACATGATACACTGATGCTTCCGTTCCCTCACATCGAAGTTCGACTCGTTCAATAGCTTTCCAAGCGAAAACACCTCTCTGGGGATGCAAGGCTTCGACAGCGTGATTCACGTAGTGCGACTTCCCCGGTCCGGGATTGCAGGAGTTCCCGTCACCCACTTCCTGCACCACTATCTGCAAAATCACCTTTTGCAACCGTCAACAAGAAGGCTCGTTTCGCTCGCACGACTCCGGTCATGCCTGCATTCTCCTTCGCTCTGGCGGCTTAGTTTCCATTCATTTGGAAACGCGCTCCTTCGCGATTCTCGCTGACGGAGATCTGCGTCACTAGCGAGATGGGTAGCAGCGTGATGCGACTGCTTTCCGTCACTTTGCATCATCCTTTACCGCCTTTCCTTGGTTCTTCCCTACGGCAGTAAAGAAACGGAAGAACCATGACCGTACGGGTATCCGCTTCGCACGTTGGACCCGGGTTCAATTCCCGGCATCTCCCCCACACTTCGCGCCCCTGCGGGGGCGCTTCGCGTGGCAAGCCTTGAAATAAAGGAAAAATAAGAGGCTTACTTGAATTCGGGGATTTACTGCCGAATAATCCGTTGTCGCTCTGTAAAAGGCTTCAGTTTTTGCAGTTTTGTTTTGGTAACAGTCGTCTGGTAACCCGCAGAAACCTCAACAAATTCTGCTCCTTTCAGATCCGACACACTCACAAGTCCCTCAAGCACCTGAACCGTTGTTTTAGCTTTTGTGACGAACATTAAAAATTTTGTCCCGCGCACTGCGGCAACCGCCGTTGGTGTACGCACCTGGTAGCGAATATTTGCTCCCGGCAAAAGTTTTTCGAAGAAAAATGCAAATTTTCCTTTCACTGTTTGATACTCATCTGGCTTCACGAGAATGAAGGTAGAGTTCGGCTCCAGTTCCACCCGCGATCCTCTGGAATCTACGAAGATTGTCGCGCGTTCACCTTTTCCTGTAGCCACCCTATCGCCTTCCTTGAGGTCTCCGAATTTGTAGATTTTGGTCTTCGACGTAGGAGTGTGTGTTGACTTTAAACTTGAAGAAGACGAAGAAGAGACAGTAGGGGAAGAGCGTGATGGTGATGACGACTTCGGCTCTGATGACCCTTGTATGCATTGGTTATACTGCGTCATGGCGGCTTGGTACTGGGCGTTGCAGGATGTGGAACAAGCTTCGTACTGGTCGAGCGTGGGAAGCCCGGCACAGGATTGGAGGCAGTTGTACGTAGGCTGCGAACACCCGGCTGCTTCTGTTTGAAGAAGGATCGGGAAGGGGAGGATCGCAAAAAATGCTCCAATACTCAGGGCACTCACTATTCTCATGGAAGGAGAGTATTCGCACTCTTCCCAACACACAAACAGTTCCTCTTGCTCAACGCATTCTTCTCCTTTTCTAGCAGAGAACTATTGATCTGACCCAGTCCCTCTCCTTGGCACACCCTCTCCACAAGCCTATTCTTGCTCTGATGATCCGCGCACTCACGGACAATGAAATCCATGAACTGCTGGAGAAGGAATGCTACGGGCATCTTGCATGCATCGAGAAACCGCAGAGGCCATATGTAGTGCCGATTACGTACGTCTACTACGAGAACGCCCTATACAGTTTTTCGTTCCAAGGTACAAAAATCGACATCATGCGCAAAAATCCGAACGTGTGCTTCCAAGTTGAACGACTGCGGGACACTGCCGAGTGGCGTAGCGCGATGATATGGGGAACCTTCGAGGAATTGCTAGGCGAGGAGCGTGATGCGGCGATGTCGAGAATCCTCGAACGCCTCTGGTGGGAGAGTAACCGCGATCATCCGATCTTCCTCCCGTTTCGCAACTCTGCAGAGACTCTGGAGAAGTCCAAACACGAAAAGAATGTGGTTCTCTACCGTATCCTCATGGAGGAAAAAACAGGGCGTTTGGAGCAATACGAGTGAAAAATCAGACTCGGCAAGAGCTCGCTTTTGCGGTAAAATAGTGGGATGCACAGAAAATTCATCACCACCTTTTGCATCGTGACTTTCCTCGGAATACTGGGAACTCTGGTGTATTTCATACACGAAAAAACCGTAGCGCCCGGAGTGGAGCTCCTCGGCAAAGTGGGTGGGGGGAATAATGGTGGAGGGAATGGCGGAAATAACGGCGGAGGAGGGGGCAATGGAAACAATGGAGGAGGAAATGGAGGCGGAGGCGGCAATAACGGTGGGGGTGGAGGGAATAACGGCGGAGGAAACGGAGGCGGCAACGGTGGTGGTACCGGGGG
>VMGQ01000036.1 GCA_007376635.1 Candidatus Peregrinibacteria bacterium Greene1014_49 | reverse complement strand
CGGTATCGGGGATGACGTATCCCAGAATGTTCTTGAGTCCCAGCCAGCCGCTCCAGGGAAGATGCAGCTCCGCTGCACTACGGAATGATAATTGCCCGTAGGCGTACAGTGGTAGAAGGCGGAAGAGCCCCACAAAGGTTCCCATCAACACCGCCCCACTCCAGAGTGTTGCCAGTTGCCAAGGATGTCTCTGCTTCGTTATCCATCGGTTGATGGTACGTCCGGCGACGAAAATGCTGATGGTCGCCAGGAAAATACAGGCGAACTGTACGTGTAGGCCTAACCATCCAATAGCTACAATGGAGGATATTCCACAGAAGGATCGCAGTGGATAATGGTCACTGTCTTGAAGGAGGAGCAGCGTTCCCGCAAGTAGCGGCAATGTGTATACGATAGAGGGTTCGAAGATCCATGATCGTGCGATAAGAGCGAAGAGGGTTCCGCCGGTGATACTGGCCGCGAGCGAATTTCCTTCTTTTCGCAGAAAGATCGTGAACATCCATGCTGCCAGTGTCACATAGGTAACAATACTGAGGTGAACGGCAATAACCGGTTTCGCAAAGAGCAGGAAAAAGTACAATATGGGTTGTAACGTGTATCCGAGTGTTAAGAAGTATGGAAATCCAAAGCCGTTGAGTTCATTCCAGAAGATATCCAGCGACCACAATCGTTCCTGCATCAGCGCAGCGTATGGATAGACAAGTTCCAGGGCATCCGGATGGCCAAAGGTGCGGCCAAGAAGTTGCGGCAAGAACAGGAGAGTAAAGAAAATTCCTTGGGCTGCAAAAACACAAAAGAGTTGTCCTAGCATAGGTGACTGAAGCCACTGAATGAGCTTTTGTATCTTCATCATTGGATGCTGTCTATCAGGCTACCAAGGGGGCTTGAGATGTCAATCAGGGCTTCTGATGCGAGAATGCTTGCATACATGCTGTTTTCTGAGGATTATTCCGGCAAGTTCCACTTCCGCATTCTCTCATTCTTTTTTTGTGAAAACTCTCGCCGTCATCCCCGCCTATAACGAAGCCTCGCGCATTGCCGCAGTGATTGCGCAAGCACGTCCTTATGTCGATGGCATTATTATTGTCGATGACGGATCGACGGATGGTACGGCGAAGGCGGCACGTGATGCCGGAGCGATGGTGCTGCAACACGTGGAAAACTGTGGAGCAGGAGCGGCAACCATGACGGGGATCGATGGAGCAAGAGCGATGGGAGCTGAGATACTTATCACACTTGATGCCGACGGCCAGCATGACCCCGAAGATATTCCGGCATTACTGAAGCCTGTACAGAACGGTACAGTCGATATCGTTTTTGCCAATCGCTTCGGTCAGCGCAATCGTATCCCGCTTATTCGAAGACTCTTTAACGGGATAGGAAACTTCGTCACGTTCGCCGCAACGGGGAGGTGGGTGAAAGATAGCCAATGTGGATTCAAAGTATTCGGTCCCAAAGCACTTCGCGACGTCGATCTCCGTATGAGCGGATTTGAGTTCTGCACCGAGATCGTCCGCGAATCCGTTCAGCATCGCTGGAAGATTGCTGAAGTGCCGATCAAGGTGATTTACTCGGAGTACACACTCGCCAAAGGGCAGTCATTTGCGTACGGCATAAAAACAGCTCTTAAAATTCTGCTACGCTCCTTTCTACGATGATACTCACTCCCTACCAAATCGTCGCTCCACTCATCGCTCTCGTTGCGATCCTCTACGCGTGGAATCTTGTTATGCGCCAGCGAAAAACGCTTTGGGAAGCCACTCTTTGGACGATTTTTTGGGGCGCCATCGCCTACATCGCCATCGAACCCAATTCCATTGATTACATCACGATTGCTACGGGGATCCACGATCGCGAAAATGCGGTGCTCGTCACTTTCCTTGGTATTCTCTTCTTCATTGTTTTCTATCTCATTATGCGGCTGGAGAATTTGGAACAGCGGCAAACGAGGTTGATACGGAAGATCGCATTGAAAGAGATAGGATTGGAAGCTGATAGCAGAAAATAATGGTGAGATTGTTATATTGCTAAATTGTGATAATAGAAGCATTCTTTGTTGGTGAAAACGATTTTGCTCGTATCGCCGTATTGGAAAGAAGATCATCGCTGGATGGTGAGTTCCGTGAAACTCACGCAATTGTGGATACAACTTGGATATGAAGTGACAGTGGTATGCATGGGATCAAGTAATGCTATCCAACAATATGATGGTTTCACTGTGCATCAGCGCAAAGACTGGTTTATTCCCGATCCTTGGAACTACGGCATTGCGTTTGGATTTGCGGGATACGTTGCAAAGCTGACAAAAAAGATCCGACCGGATGTTGTCGTCATCAATAAATTGCTGTTCTGGTCTTCACTTTCGACAATCGCATTACGATTTCGGGGGATTCGCGTCATCCAGCTCACCGATGCGCTCGTCGGGATGACCTGGTGGCCGAGGGGGTGGTTTCCGCAAGTGTGCGCAGCAATTTATGCGTGGACACT
The DNA here is from genome assembly GCA_007376635.1 of Candidatus Peregrinibacteria bacterium Greene1014_49. Classification (GTDB taxonomy): domain Bacteria; phylum Patescibacteriota; class Gracilibacteria; order Peribacterales; family Peribacteraceae; genus 2-12-FULL-55-11. The sequence goes on along the minus strand of VMGQ01000036.1, from coordinate 13,754 downwards.
CGGATGGATAGAGCTTTTGTGTGCATCACGCGTTGTCTTTTTCCATCCGCATCCGGGAAATCTTTTGAAGCGATTGGGGATTGCGGGAAAAAGTGAGGTGATACCGACGGGGATCAACACAGAGAAATTCCTATTGCGCAGTTCGGCATTAGGAATGACTGACAACATTGTGGTGACCTATATTGGTCGTCTCGAATCCATCAAAGGTGTCGATGATTTCCTCGCCGCCGCCGCTCCGATCGCCGAGAAGAATCCCAACGTGAAGCTCCAAGTCGTGGGCTGGTATAAAGAAGGACATCCGCTTGTTGCTCAATATCAGCGTCAGGTCACATTTACTGGTTTGCAATCCGATATCCCAGCAATACTTTCAAAGACCGATATCTTCGTTCTCCCAAGCCATAGTGAGGGATTGAGCAATGCACTGATGGAAGCGATGGCAAGCGGGTGTGCGTGCGTTGCAAGCGACGTTGGCGGAAATCGATTCCTCATACAAAACGGTGTCTCAGGATTTTTGTTTTCGGTAGGGGATCGAGAGGCATTGAGAAGCCATATACAGCGCTTGATCGAGGATTCTGTGAAACGGCAGACGATGGGGAAGAGCGCGAGAGAGCGGATAGAAAAAGTATTTTCGTGGGAGATTGTGGGGAAGCAGTATGATCAATTGTTTACGTCATTTATTTCCAAACAATGAAACCTCGCATCGTCATCCTCTCTGCTTTTCTCACGCCATTTCGCAGCGGTGCGGAAGCGTGTGCTGAAGAGGTGCCGCTGCAACTTGCAGATCAGTTTGATTTTACGATCGTGACAGCGAGGTTGCGAAGGGATTTGCCGAGGAATGATGTACTCCGCGTTTGTAGCGGAGGTTCGCGAACCTCCGCTACAAACGCGATCCCTGTCATTCGCATAGGAATAGGTCATTCGATTGATAAATGGCTGTACCCATTTCTTGCACCATTCGTTGTTATAAAAATAAAACCTGACGTTGTGCATGCGATTCTTGAGACATTTGCCGGCTTGGCTCTTATGTTCTGCAAAGCACCCAAGAAGATTCTCACACTGCAGACGACGAACAGAAGTTTTTTGAAAGGAATGATTGTGCGTTCACCGGACAGAGTCACAGCAATCAGTAAGCACCTGAAGGGGATTGCGGAAGAGTTGGGTCGAAAAGACATTGTGGTGATCCCTAATGGCATTGATTACGCGGCGATTCGATCAGTGTGTGAGAAGAATCCAAAAGTACCCGGAAGAATTTTGTTTGTGGGGAGATTGGAGAAGATGAAGGGGGTGGATTTGTTGCTCAAGGCGTTTGTGCAATTGCAGATTACAGATTGCAGATTGCAGATAGTGGGTGATGGATCGCAACGCGAATCATTGAAAAATTTGACGCAAGAATTGGGCGTTGCTGATCGTGTGTCCTTCAAAGGATATCTCTCTGCGCCCGAGGTCTATCGTGAATATGCCGAAGCGGAGATTTTCTGCGGCCTTAGTAGAAGTGAAGCATTAGGAAATGTATTTATTGAAGCGCAGGTGGCGGGATGTATGGTCGTCGCGACAAATATCGGAGGGATTGGGGAGATTGTTCAAGATGGAGAAACAGGAGTGCTTGTGCCATCTGAAGATGCAGAAGAAGCTTCCCATGTCATCCAAAAGATCTTGAGTGATCGAGCGCGGTGCTCGGTCATTGCACAAAAAAGCATTGCCAGTGCAAAAGCTTTTGATTGGCTGGGCATCGCCAATCGTTACGCAGAAGTATACAAAGCATAGAGGCATGACAAAACCCGCAGCACAGCGCTGCGGGTCTGCTCTCTTAAATACAAGAGATCGGTTTTCTTTGGTCCAGTTGGTTCGGTCACACAGAGATTTCGCTGAGATTGACCGCACTGCCGCTGCGCTGTTCGTGACTGATCACGATGGCTTCAATGAACTGGGCGGTTTGCTTCGCCGCTTCATATCCCGGAACCGGGATTGAGAGAATCGGAGGCGCGTTGTCCCTGAATCCCAAATCGAGTTCCAAGTCAGCGTAGATCGCTCCGGCAATGCCCGTGAAGAGATATTGCCATTCGGTGCCCCACCCGTCCTGATGACCAGCGGGAGCCGCGTTGAATGTGGCATTCACTCCCTTATCGAAGGAATCACTTCCTCGCATGTGGCGTGTCCAATGCTCGAGTTTATCCCGATCAGGAGTTGCCACCTTGGATACCCAGAGGTTATCCACTCCCAGTTCCAGTCTCCACATCAGCCACTGGCCGTTTTTGAGCTGGACGACCACCCCGATATCATCGAGGTGTCCGGGAAGCGCTTGGTCGAAGCGGATTTTCCCACTCGCACCACTGTAGAACTCCACATCGAAGTCGCCATTGGTGTAGATATTGGGATAGAACCCGCCCGTGCCAAGATGAGCACGAGTGACCCTCGTCATTGGTGAGCCCAAGCAGAAGCTTTGCATGTGCTCGACGTGAGAAGCGATATCGAGTGGTCCGCAGAGAGGACTCTTCGTGCGCCACAATTGACGGAGGCTACCTTGGTCTTTGTTGAGCCATTCTTGAAAGAAGAACGTCTCGATTGTCTCCACTCCAATTGCCGCGATACGCTGCCGAATTTCGAAGATCGGTGCGCAGTAGACGTGGTTGTAGGTGAGGAACAAACGCGTTCCGCTATCGTCCACGGCTTGCTTCACCTGAGACATCTCTGCGGCACTTGTCACCAGAGGCTTGTCACACACGACGTACTTCGCCCCCAGTTCTGCTGCTTGGCAGATGAGCTTCGCATGGTTATCCGTCGGAGTGGTGATCATGATGACGGTGTGACCGTTACGTTTCAGGGCCCGCTTGGCGAGACCTGCGAATCTCGTTGAGCACCGCTTCGTCGGGATGTGCAAGTTTTGCCGCATCTGTTCGTTGTGTGCGAGATTCGTCGAGGCACAGAGCCAGTTCAGGTCATAGAGGCCCGTAGCCAGATAGTTCGGCCTCCACCCGCTGTTGCCGATGAACGAATCTGGGCCACACCCCACATGCAGTACATCAAGTTGATCGGGTACAAAATTGGTCGGAAAAGTGATCATGTCTGGTGTCCCTTGTTTAAGGTTCAATCGATTGAAATGGGTTGGGAAAACATTTTTTGCCTTATCATTCCGTGATACCGAAAATCTGCTGCAGCGAATCTCTGATACTGCCGAGAGCATGTGATGCAGTACATCCCTTCGACAATGCATTAGTGAATGCTCAGAGCACAGAAGGACCATCCTTCTGCATGACAATGGCGTACCGATCACCATGGGTGAGCGAAACGCCAATGTCTGCAGAAAGAGAAAAACCGATGTTGTGAGAGAGCACCCGTCTGCCAAAGGCAGGCAGGATGTGAGATATTGTCAATATATTGATTTATAGTCAATAAATTGATCAATCAATAATTCGGGATATTGGCTCTTCAGCGTTTGTTTGGTCTGTCGTAGGCCTCTACACTCTCTTGGCTATGAAAAGAGTACTTCTGACCGGCATCGACGGATTCATCGGCCATCACATCGCCGAAGGCATTCTCAAGCAAACCGACTGGAAGGTGATAGGCCTCAGCAAAATCGATACCGCGAGTACATTGCATCGCCTTCAGGATATCGAATTCTGGAGCCAGAAATATGCAGGGCGTGTGGAGTTTGTGTTTCACGATCTGCGGGCGCCGATTAATCCGTATGTCGCCAATCGCATCGGACCGGTGAATTACATTCTGCACCTTGCGGCGTCCACGCACGTCGATCGCAGCATCGAGTGCCCGATGGAATTTGTCCAAGATAATGTCCTGCGCCAGAGGGCGTTGCTTATAAAGAATGGGATCGGTACCAGTCTAGTAATCCCTATGCGGCATCCAAGGCTGGAGGAGAAGAGCTCGCGTACAGTTACTACAACACGTACGGACTTCCCGTCGTGATCACCCATACCATGAATGTCTTTGGCGAGCGGCAGCATCCGGAGAAGTTCTTTCCGAAGGTCATCAATGCAGCGCTCCAGGGAGAAAAGATTTTCATCCACAGCAATCCGGAGCGCACGAAAGCGGGAAGCCGTTTCTACGTGCATGCCAGGAATGTTTGTGCCGCCATGCTTTACCTCATTGCCCAGCATGAGAAAGGCGTGAAAATCATCGGCGACAAATTCAATATTGTCGGCGAGCGTGAAATGGACAATCTTTCCCTCGCACAGTTCATCGCGAAGGTGGTTGGCAAGGAATTGAAGTACGAATTAGTGGATTTTCACTCTAGCCGTCCGGGACATGATCTGCGCTATGCGCTTGATGGCACGAAGCTTAAGGATATGGGCTTTGCCTATCCCAAAACTTTCGAGCAGAGCTTAGAGAAGACCGTGCAGTGGTACATCACGCATCCGGAATGGCTCCTTGCGGACTTCTCCAAGGCGCAATTCCAGAAAGAGGCGCATGCGTTTGATGAAGGAGCGAAACAGATGCTCAAGAAGGCCTGAAAAACGTGAGTTTGCAGGAGGTAATGCAGTACGATAGTTCGGTGCAGACCACTGTCGACGTTCTTATTCCCACCTATAACCCGGGTGCCGAGCATCTGCGGACAGCTCTCGATGCACTCAAGATGCAGACCTATACGCAGTGGCAGGCATTCATTCACGACGAATCGGATGCGGTGAACACCGAAGAAATCGTCCGGCCGTATCTTCAAGATCCACGATTTCGATTTATGAAATCGGACAAACGGCTTGGCATTGGTGGCAATTGGAATGCCTGTCTTACCCATACAAGCAATTCGATTGTCGCGTATCTCTTCCATGATGATGAATGGGTGCCGGAGTATCTGGAGCGTGCAGTTGCAGTTCTTGAAAAGCATCCAAAAGTTGGTCTCGTCGCGATGGATCATCAGTACCGCATTGAAGGGGATTTCGATGCGGCAATTGGCTATACCACGCTGGAGCGATGGAAGCGGCGGACGCTTCAGCAGGGCGTGATCAACGGGAAAGAGTTTCTTCTTCGATGGATCAGAAACGGCGTGTGGCCGAATCTTGTTGGAGAGCCGAGTTTCTGCGTGCTCCGGAGATCCATCATGGAAAAAGTTGGACTGTGGAATGAAGAGATGCCGCAGTCGCTCGATGCGGAATACTGGGTACGGATGCTTCCGCATTGTGATTGGTATTACATCCCGGATCTTTGCGGATATTTTCGTGTGCACGATGAAGGAACGACTGCTCGGAACCGCAAAGAAGGCAAAGGGCTTTTCGATCGTTTCCGTATTCTGGAAGAACTCGCAGGAAGATTGCCTCCTGGACAGGAGCGCACGATTGCCATTCAGGTACAGGTGCGGCAGTTCCAGCTCATGTTTGCGCGGTTTGCAGAGAAATATCTGAAAGGGGATCGCGTGAGTAGTAGCGGTTCAGGCATCATCAAGCACTTTGCGTTGCGACATCCACTCATCGTTCTTCATGCCCTGATCAGGGCATTTCTCGGAAGGGGAGAGCAATGGCGTGGTCAGAGCAAAGAAGACTTGGAACAGGATTATTCACTTTTCCCTACCATCTGATGAAGATTGTTGTAGCGACCGGCATCTATCCTCCTGATATCGGAGGACCGGCGACATACGTCAAAGCTCTTGCTCAAGAGCTGATCGATTTGAAGCATGAAGTTATTGTCATTACGTATTCCCATATTGCAGATCAAACAGATCCTTGGTTGGTTGTAGGAATTTCCAAAAGCGGCGGATCCTTATTCCGTTGGTGGCGTTACAGCAGAGCGCTCAAAAAATATGGAGAAGATGCAGATATCGTCTATGCATTTTCTTCCGTTAGTTGCGGTATTCCATTAAAGATGGCAGGCTTACAGAAGCCAAAAAAGATCTTGCGGCTCGGGGGAGATTTTTTGTGGGAGAGGTATACGGATCGGGGAGGGAAGTTGGGATTGCGGGAGTGGTACGGAAAAATTTGCAATTTGCGATTGATGACTTGCGATTGGCTGTTGCAGCATTTTGATCACATAGTTTTTTCTTCGGCATTCCAGCGCGATATCTATCTGGATCATTACAACAATCTCCCCGCCTATTCCGTCATAGAAAATGCTTTGGCGGGTGCCGCTACTATTCTTCATGAGAAACATAATCCATTCAGGATCCTCTTTCTTGGACGTCTCGTACGGTTCAAAAATCTTCCCCCACTTTTCGAAGCGTTGAAGAATCTCCCTCACACGACATTGACGATTGCCGGAAGCGGACCCAAACTTTCTTCTTTGCAAGCACTTGCGAAAACATTGAATATCGCGGATCGCATCGCATTCGTAGGCAATCGCGAAGGAAAGGATAAGCAGAAATTGTTCTATGATCACGATCTCCTCGTATTGCCTTCACTTACAGAAATCAGTCCGAATGTGGCTCTGGAAGCGCGCGCAGTCGGCATGCCGGTGCTGCTCACGGAAGAAACAGGATTATCTCTCGTTCTTCAGAAAGGCATGGTTGTCCGAGCCCTCAAAGATGCCGGCCAGATTCTTGTCGCACTCAAAGAAGTGCAGAAGAACTATGGAGAAATTGCTGCGGCTTCAGCGCAGCCAAATGCTGTGCGTTCTTGGTGTATCGTTGCACAGGAACATGAGAATCTTTTCAAGCGCCTTGTTCCTTAAGCATATGAAACTTCTCATGATCTCCGGCGACCGTTCCATTCTCTCCGGCCAGAGAGGAGCATTTTGGTACACGCTGCAGGAGATGCAAAAACATTGGGAAAGAATCGACATCATTTGTCCTCGGCGGCAGAAAAAAGTGGAGACTTATGAGAATAGATCACAGCATGTATTTGTAAAAGAAAAGAATGCTCCCAGTAATGTTTTCTTTCATCCCTGCCCATGGGGGCTATGGGCACAGCCATTCTGGATTGTAGAAAAAGGTCAGCAACTGATAGCTGCGCATCATCACCACGTCATGACCGTGCACGAGTATCCGCCATTCTATAATGGTCGCGGAGCCCTGACATTACACAAAAAAACGTGTATTCCGTTCGCACTGGAAATTCATCATATCGTGGGATGGCCCGTGGCTTCGGGCGCTGCCGAATGGATAGGTCGCGTACTTTCTCGGTGGGTTCTTCCGGGAGAAGCACGTCATGCCGCAGCCGTGCGCACTGTGAGTGCTGCTGTAGAGCAGGAACTAAAGAATTGGGGGATTCCCTCAAAAAAAATATCTGTCATTCCCTCATTCTATCTCGACCACGACCTCATCGGTCGCGTCGTCGCTCCCCCGAAGAGTTACGACATTGCATTCTGTGCCAGGCTTGTCGAGAACAAGGGGCTCCTGCGGGTGATTCAAGCTCTGCAGTATCTTCCGGATGCGCGGTTACTTGTCATTGGTGACGGACCAGTGCGCCAAGATGCGGAAAAGCTCATACACAACATGGGTTTGATCAAACGCGTCACATTCCTTGGATGGCTTCCTACACTTGAAGCAGTGCTCGATGCCGTTCTCACAGCCCGAACATTCGTTATGCCATCCCTCAGCGAAGGGGGTCCCAGAAGCGCGCTTGAGGCCATGGCATGCGGTATGCCGGTGATTGCTACGCGCGTTGGCGTGATGCCCGAGGTAATCGAAGATGGAGAAAACGGCTTGTTTACGGATGGTTTCCCGAAAGATATCGCCGCGAAAGTGAATATATTGCTGCAGGATGAGAAAAAACGGGAACACATGGGGAAGGCCGCCCGGAAAATTCTTGATCGGTTTGAGCGGGGGAAGCTTGTAGAAAAATATGCAGAATTTCTCAAAGGAATCGCCAAAAGACGGTAAATTATTGTATTGTTGCCTTGTGCGCCTTCTCATTATCACTCAGCGGGTCGATCAAACCGATCCCATCCTCGGATTTTTTCACGGATGGCTCCGGGCATTCGGCGAGCATGGTATCGGGGTCACAGTAATCGGTCAGCAGACGGGATCCTATGATCTTCCCGAAAATGTCCGTGTACATTCCCTTGAGAAGGAGAAGGGCAGGGAGCGACTTTCGCAAATCGCACGCTTTTGGAAGATTATTTTTCTGGAATCGCGCTCCTATGATCGCGTGTTTGTCCACATGACGCCGATTTGGGTGGTGCTTGGCTGGCCCGTGTGGACTATCCTGCGTAAGCCTATTTTTTTGTGGTATGAGGCAAGAGGCGGAGGATGGTCTTTACTATTTGCGCTTCGGATGGTGCGTAAAGTCTTCGGCGCGACGGATTACGGTCTTCCGAGAAATTCCCGTCGCCATGTGATTGTCGGTCATGGCATCGATACAGAGCGTTTCCGACCCGACTTGGGAAGGCATCAAGAGGGATTACTCGTCACCGTCGGCCGCGTTACCCCCGTGAAGCACTACGATGTCCTTCTCCATGCCCTTGTAATACTCCCGCAGCATTGTCAGCTCCGTATCGCTGGAGGAACGTTCACGGATCGGGATCGCAAAGAAGAAAAGCGTCTACAAGCATTGATCGCAGAGTTGGGGCTTGCTACACGTGTGATGATGGGTTGGATCGCGCCCATTGAAATCGTCACTCTATTGCAGAGTGCCGATTGCATGCTCCATGCCTGTACGGGAGGGCTCGATAAATGCGTTCTAGAAGCCATGGCCTGTGGATGCCCTGTGGTTTCCTCCAGCGAAGCTGCAAGTCGTGTTCTTCCGCCGATCTGTGTATCGACAAATGAGGAGATGGCCGAGCGCGTCCGGAGAATTCTTGGTCTTTCCCCTGAAGACCGCGCAGAATTGTCCCGGGAATTACGACAACGCGTTGTGAACGGACACAGTCTTCAGCACTTAATTCAACGACTTATTGAAGAGATGCGGTAACGGATTGGCGATTTGCAATTTGCAATTTGCGATTGGCAAGCCTGGGAATCGGGTACTTTCCCATCGCAAATTCTTTCGAGAATTGCTTCAATGGTATCCTTATGCATCAGCCGCGACTTTCCATCGTTGTTCCTGTCTTCAATGAGGAGCAGACATTGTCTGCAATTATTGAACGTCTCTATGCAAGCTGCGGAGAATTTTCTCAACTTATTTTCGTGGATGATGGTTCGAAGGATCGTTCGCTCGAAATATTACGTTCACTCGCGCGCCCCACAGACATCGTGGTTACCAAAGAGAATGGTGGGAAAGGCTCTGCTGTGCGCAAGGGGTACAGTTATGCGCAAGGTACGTACACCATCGTGCAGGATGCGGATCTGGAATACAGTCCCGAGGAAATTCCTTTGATTTTGCGTTTTGCTGAAGAAAAGGATATTCCTGCAGTGTTCGGATCGCGGCGTCTGAAAAAACAGAAGCAATTCGTTCATCTGACATTTTTCATTGGAGGCAGCATGCTCACGTTTATCTGCAATGCGCTGTACCGCACAAAGCTTACCGACCAGCCCACCTGCTACAAGATGGTACGCACGGATATCCTGAAGACGTTGCCGCTACAGGAAAATGATTTCCGCTTTGATCCTGAACTCACCGTAATGCTTGCCCGCCGTAGCGTCCCCATCCGTGAATTTCCCATCTCCTACCGTCCCCGTTCGGTAGAGGAGGGGAAAAAGATCAATTGGAGAGACTGGTTCAAATGGGTATGGGTATTTCTTTCTTTGAGAATACGATCGTATCGGTATTTCGAAGTTTCTCATTCATGAAACGTACCCTCATTCTCGTTGGCAGTTGCTTTCTTCTCTTCATTCTTTGGTTACCGGGGCTCCAGTATCCCATTTTAAGTGATACGGCGTTCTATGCGCTTCTGGGAGAGAGTCTCTGGACGCACGGACGCTACGAATTACTGGATATCCCCTATGCCAAGCATCTTCCTCTGCATGCATTCCTGTCGTATCCCCTGATTCCGTTACTGGGATTTTCTGTTGGGATGAAAGTGGCGACGCTTCTTGCGGGAATGGCGACGCTCCTCTTCACGTATCTCATACTGCGCGAAAGTTTTTCCGAGCGCATAGCTCTCTTTGCCGTTCCCCTGGTCGCTGTGCACCACGGATTTGTGCTCATGACGATGCTTGGGTCAGCAGATCTTCTCTTTACTGCGCTGTTTCTGGCGGCGCTCTATGCGTTTCTTCGTGCCGAGGATGACCAGAGATGGTACCTCGCTTCCGGCATATCTATCGGGCTCGCATCGCTCACCCGTTACAACGGAGTGCCGATATTCGGTGTTTTCGTACTCGCAGTCCTCTTGTGGCGTCGCGAAGATATTCGTTCGTGGTGGTTTTATGGCGGTGCGCTTCTGGGCAGTGTGCTTTTTGGTCTCTGGTTGTACCGCAATTTCCGAGTATTCGGCAATCCCTTTCATACGCTCTATACCGAGGAGCTTTCCACCCAAGCACCGCATCCTCTGGCACAGGCGTGGGACAATCTTTTCTATTATCTCGATCCCTCCCACAATATCCTGCCGATTCTGATGGCCTTTGCCGTTTATGGCATTGTGAAGGAATGGAAACGCCAGAAAATCCTTCTCCTCTGGATTCTCGGCGTATGGGTACTCACGTCCTTTTGGTGGGTGCAATCTATCCGATTCGCGTTTCCCGCATATCCCATTCTCATCGGGTTTGGCATTGTGGGATTGCGACATGTGTTCCATATGTTCCCGAAACTCGGTGGCATTTCTGTGGGTCTCATTACCGCGGCTATCATTACCACGCATGCGGGGGCGCTGTGTCTCTATAGCTACGGTACGTGCAATAGCCTGTTTGATCGTACCGTCGGTCTCCTCCCAAAAAATTTAGGTCTCACCTCTGAAGGACTCTATACATGGGGGGTCGCCCGCAAGGCTGCCAACGTCATTCTTCCAAGCAATGCGATGTACGTGGCGACGGGAATTCCCCGCATGGAAAAAGAAGGTTTCTTCCGCCGGGATATCCGCATCGTCGAAGGAGAAAGTGCGGAGTGTCCGTATTATCGCATCACGCAGTGGCCGCAGCAGGGGGAGAAGCAGCTCTTTGCGACGAAGGATCACCCGATTACGTACGTTACGGTGCAAGAGTGCCGGTGACGATTTGCGATTTGCGATTTATGACTTGCGATTTTCCAATCGCAAATCGCAAATCCAGAAATCGCCAATGGTCAGATGATTTTTCTTAGTCGTTCGCATGTTTCATCCATCCACGCCAGCGCCTCCGGTCGCTTGATCTGGTGCGCGTGATCGCTTCGGAGTTTTTCCAGATCTTTGCGCGACGGCAGAGAGGGCAGGGGATGGCGCTTTCCATTGATCTTTTCTGCGAGATCTTGAATCTCCGAGATGCCGAGCATTGCAGCAAGAGCGCCGTGGAGCATGTTTCCCCCCCAGCGATCCTCCGGAGCAGAATGAAAGTATTCCAATGTCTGTTCAGGTGTCTTGAAATATCTTAGAAGCATTACCCCGCCGCTCATGCCAGAAAACCCAGCGATACATTCTCTACGTTCCTGCTCTGCAAGCACGGTGCATCGATATCCTTTTTCCAACAAGGTCTGATTCGCCTTATCAAATGTGTCATAGCGACGGGATCCGGCTTTGCTCGCATGGATGTTGCCCTCGGCGGGCTTGAGGGAGAGATGTTCTTTACTACAGAAAATATCACGGTTGATGGCTGTGCAATAGCTGCTGCTGGCTTCATATTCCTTACCGTCGAGGGTGTAGTGCCATCGACGGGGGCGGAAGCTCACAGATGCGGTATTTGGTATGGCGAATTCCCGCTGCAGTATCGGCACGATTTTCGGGGAGAGGAGGAAAATGTCATCATCGCAGATCCAGCCGATCTTTCTATTGCGGGCAATGGAGTAGAGAAATTCGTCGCATTTCGTCGCCGCGTAGAGGTTCAAAAATTTTTGTACGCGTGCGCCGGGAAAATCCTTGGGATCGAGTTCCCCCGAGCAATCGAAGATCCAGATATCCACTTTGTCACCAAGGGCTTTTTTCGCACAGTGGTACCACACCGTCATCATCGGCGGGAGGATATTCATGGTGCAGAGCGCCGGCTTCTCTGACGTTTCAAAAGACGGTCGCCGCGCGTAGTACAGCAACGTCGGGAATCCCGTGCGGAATGCCTTGATCACGGAAAACCGTTTGAAGGCGTACTGGAGGAGCTTGTGATAGGGGCGTTTCATAACGAATTGCTTGTAGCGTAACGAATTTCCCTTGAAACTGCTCGTATCCTCGTTGATTTTCATGATGCGCGTCTACACCCGCCGGCTTCCTGGAGTTCCCCTTATTCCATTGTTGTATCCCAATTTCGGAAAAGAGGAGCGCGATGCGATTCTTTTCATGAATAATGCTTTCCGGGATATCCGCGCTCCGTTTGTAGAGATTACGGATGATCCGACGAAAGCAGATGCGCTCCTGCTTGCTCATAATTTCTCCACGTTGCGCAGGCGGCATGAGTACGTCGCAGACTTTGAGGCATTGAGCCAGAAACACCATAAGAAGGTCATCGTCTTCTGGCACGGTGATCGTGAGGATCGCGTGCCATTATCCAATGCAATTGTTTTTCGTACCTCTCTCTACGGTCAGACGAAGCGTTCTGAGGAAATCGCGATGCCTGCGTACGCGGAAGATTTGCTGCAGGGAGATGCATTGCAGATTCGTAAAAAAGGGAGAGTCCCGGTAGTCGGATTTTGCGGCTGGGCGGAGTATCGCAGCCTGCGCAATCGCTTGGGAACATATGTACAGAATGCTGCCGTGGATGCTCGGGCATTTCTCACGGGTCAGCCGCTTCTCCGTGCCCGTCGCAAGGGCTTAAGCTTCCGCCGCCAGGCAATCGCATCATTGCAGGGATGTAACGCCGTCTCCACAAATTTCATCATTCGCAGCAGCTATTCCGGTCATAGTCAGACTATCCAGATGGATCCTGCTGTTGCCCGCAAAGAGTATCGCGACAACATGCTCCAGTCCGATCTTGCGCTCATCGTAAAAGGAGATGGAAATTTTTCGTATCGCTTTTATGAGGCACTGAGTCTGGGACGTATTCCTTTGCTCATTGATACCGATTGCGTGCTGCCATTTGCAGACAAGATTGATTACGACTCGTTCATTCTCCGGGTTCCATTTACCGATATTGCGCAACTTTCAGAGCGGGTGGTGGAGTGGTGGGGGGGATTAAGTGATCAAGGATTTGAGGAGATGCAGAAGAAGGCGAGGGAGGTGTACGCAAGGTATTTGGCGGTGCCAGTGTTTTTAGAACATGGAATGGATTCCCTGTGTTCGTAGAGACGTACTGTCAGTACGTCTCTACTACACAAACACCAAAAACTTAAACAGCAAAAAGTTCCACGCCGCCCCGAGTCCCATAGTGAGGATCTTGCTCCATTCCTCCCCGAGCTGCGTGTATTCCACAAGGACGAAGAGGAGAAGATTGGTGACAAGGAAATTGAAACCCTCCACGGTCAGATGACCTTTGAGATGCCTGAGGAAATCATCCGGTTTTTTGAAGACGATGTATTTATGGAGAGCGAATGCCGTGGCGTTGCTGAGGACAAAGGCAATGACAGATGCGCTGATGTACCACATGCCCCAGCGGAGAAGTAGTAGGTAGCTCACAATTTCGACTACTGCTCCAGTGCCTCCGCTGAGGATATAGAGGAAAATCTGCTTCGCATGATGATGGACTGTTGGATGCACCACTGCATTCTGCGGTGCCATACGCCGACTCGCAACTCGGCTTTCTCTGTATTCAGCTGCAACAAGGTATGTTTGCGTGCCGAGTCTTTCCCTCTCCCATTGGGAGAGTGTCCATGATCGTGAGATAGGATGAGAACTTCCATCCTCTTCCCCTTTCTCTGATGGCCACATCCATCTTTCGGGAAAAC
>VMGQ01000035.1 GCA_007376635.1 Candidatus Peregrinibacteria bacterium Greene1014_49 | reverse complement strand
AGTAAAAGGGGATGTATGTCCCCTTTTTTAAAAGAGATTAAAAAAATAACGTATTAATACATTGACACACCTTCGCTCGGCGGGTACATTGTGCGCGTTGCATCGCATTCCCTAGGTATTCTCGGCATATGGCCGAGCTACGGTGTGCAGGCACACCCCTTATGAAGAGAACCTTCACCGAAAGCATGTGGCGGAACGATCCGCGTTTTAAAAAGCTCTGTAAGGCATTGCTTGCTTGTCGATCAGAAGGGGAACTTGCGGACTTCTTGCGCGATGTCGGGACGCTTTCCGAGCTCTATACCTGGAGCGAACGCTTGGCTGTTGCAGAGCGATTACAGGAAGGAGAGAGCTATCGCGAGGCATCGATTGTGACCGGAGCGAGTACGACAACCGTCACTCGTGTCGCCAGTTTCCTCTATGACGGCGAGGGCGGATATCAGCGCATTCTCGGAGCTCAGCATCATCACTCTACTCCCCCCATGCGGGGAGAGGATGGTGTGGTACGCCGCGCTCGCAAGTCGTAGATCCGAGCATTGACCACGTCGCCCCCTCCTCGTCGGAGGGCGTTTTTGCATGAAGATGCAGAGATGTATCCGCCTCGGGCGGATGAAGGTGTGATCGGTCTTTGAAAACATCGGAAAGGGGTAAAAAAATGTCTCGTCGCGTGCAGATCGGTGTCATGGGCTCGTGTGCTGATCTTCAGTACACAGAAGTTGTTGAAAAACTGGCTGAAGAACTAGGAAGGCGCATCGCAGAGAAAGGCGCGGTACTCTTCTTCGGTGCAGAGAAGGATTGCGATTCGCTCTCTACGGCAGCATGTCGTGGAGCGAAGTCCGCAGGAGGCCTCACGGTTGGTGTCACCTACGGAAAGCGAAAGGATATCGTGGAGAAGGATGCCGATATCATCATTCCGACGGGTATGGAACGTGGTGGAGGACGTGAATTTGTTCTTGTCCTCTGCTGTGATGCAATCATTACCGTCAGCGGTGGCTCCGGTACTCTCAATGAGCTTGTGGTTGCTTACCAAGCGGATATTCCCGAGTAGCGGATACCTTCATCGACGGCAGAAACCGTCGGAAGGTTGTGGCTGCCAGTACTCCCGAGCAAGCAGTAGACGAAGCGTTTCGTCTCGCTCTGGAGTACATCGAGAAGTACAAGTAAAAGGAGAATACTTCATGCAACATGTCATTGATCTGATCCAATGGGAGAATTTGCAGGGAGCGCTCCCTACGATTTTCCAAGGCATCGGCCCTGCGGGGTCGGAAATTCTGGCGATCCAGAATACAAAGCGACCGGTATTCGAGGACTTGCTTCAGCAGCAGTTCTTGCCGTTAAAGTACGATTCGCAAGGCTGTCCAGATTCCATTATTCAAGGGATTTACATGGACTGTGATGTGGACTGCTTGCTTGCGAAAGTGACTGCAAGCGATGAGTTGCATCTGGAGCATCGCCAGCACTTTCAGCCACTCGGAAACGAGGTTCCATCCTCCCTCTTCAAGCGAAGTCGCCTCGTACTTGCGGTGACGCAAGATTTCGAGCGAGGGGATGTGCTCATGGCTGCCTTTATGGATGAAGAAGCTCTTCGTCTCACACTCTCAACGCGTTTCCTCCATTACTTCTCTCGAAAGCGAGGAAAATGGAAGAAGGGTGAAGAAAGTGGAAACGTCCAACATCTGATTGATGGGCGTTTCGACGAGAAGGCTAATGCGTTGGTGCTGAGCATCCGTCAAGAAGGCGGTGCTGCATGCCATGACGGCTACAGAAGTTGCTTCTATCGCACGATCGAAATCAACGGTTCGCTTACCGTTGTCGGAAAGCGTGTCTTCGATCCATCTCAAGTCTACAAAAAAAGGAACCAATCATGAAGCGTGTGAAATTCATTCTGCCCAACGGAAGCCTCGGTCCGGCAGTCAGAAAGTACCTTGAGCCGGAATACATTATTCCGCAGCCTGATCGCACGGGATTCTGTGGAACGATGAATGGCATCGATTTCTATCAATTGGATCGGCGTACCATTCCCCGTTTTCTCAAAATGTCTGACTTCGATGCCGGGCTTACAGGAAGCGACTTGCTTCTCGAAAGCGGTGTTGAAGGATTGGAAGTTATCTGTGAAGTTCCATTCTCGCGGTCGAGTGAGAGACCCACTCGGTGGGTGCTTGCGGAGCCGATGAGAAGATCTGCTCCTCTGCAGTACGGTCAAACAGTGCAGATCGGTTGCGAACTTCCCCGATTCGGAAGGATTATCATGGAACGATGCAGTCATGGTTTTCCGTTCGACATTGTCACCATCAGCGGTGGTGAAGAACAACAGGTAGATCATGGACTTCTCAGCATGGTGCTTGTGGTCACGGAATCTGGAGATAGTCTCACGGCAAACGGGCTTCAAATCATTCCTGGTTGCGAGGAGATGTTCATCAGTGTTCCTGTGATTATCGCACGTCCCGATCTTTCGGATAAAGCGCGGGAAAAGCTGCACGAACTTTCTGCAACGCTGCGTGCGGGTGTCGGTGCGCGATCACGGATCATGGTTCTCTGTGACCTTCCAAGCTGCGTAAAATTGGAAGAGTTACATTTGCCATCATCCGTTGCACCGACAATCGTTAAGATCACGAAAGAATGGAAATCTTTTGTGATCTGCATACCCCTTTCCGATCAAGGAAGAGTACTTGTCTCGCTTGAAAACGCAGGTGCCAAAGGCATCGTCGTGCAGAGCGTGCAGGGATATCTGCCCTGATTTCTTATCCATCACACCACTTTGCCCAGTCTCTCCAGAGATTGGGCTTTTTTGGCTGCACGGCTTTCTCGATATGCTACAATGCCCTTATGAAATCTCGATCCGCGAAATCATCATCCGTCCGGAATTATCTTGCAGTCTTTGAACCTGCGGAAGAGGGTGGGTTTGTAGTCCATTTTCCCGGTCTTCCAGGGTGCCACACACAAGGGGAAAATTTTGAGGAAGCAAAGGTGCATGCAAGCGAGGCAGTTGAGCTTTATCTTCTCGCCATGTGCGATTTGGGAGAAGAACTTCCAGCGCCGACGTATCAGTCTATCGTCGTCAATATTTCTGCTGATCTCCGTAAATGAATCCTCGATTGCCCACTCTGCACCCGACGAAAATACTCCGGGCTCTTAAGAAGGCGGGGTTTCGTGAAATCAGAAAGTCAGGGAGCCATGTTATTCTCGTTGACAAAAATAAGCGTATGGTCGTCGTTCCGATGCATAATAAAGACGTGAAGCGGGGTTTGCTTTTTTCGATCATCAAGTCCGCAGAATTGACTCAGAAAGAATTTCTGGATCTTTTGTGAATCATGTGCACTTCCTTCACCGCTGCCTCTCCCTCGCTGCCCGCGCCCGCGGCCACACCGGCATCAACCCCATGGTCGGTGCCGTACTTGTTCGTAATGGAAAAATCATTGCCGAAGCGTTTCATGAGGAATTTGGGAGTTTGCATGCCGAAGCATTATTGATCAAAAAATTTGTTCAAAAAATGCAGCAAGAGGATAGGCTCTATTTGAATTTAGAACCATGCTGCCACAGCGGGAAAAAGACGCCGTCGTGTACAGAAGCAATCATCAAGAGCGGCATCAAGCATGTGATCATCGGGATGCTGGATCCGAATCCTGCGGTATGTGGCAAAGGAATAGAAGAATTACAAAAAAACGGTATTGAAGTGATTGGTCCAGTGGATCGGGCGCGATGCGAGTGGTTTAACAGGGGATTTGTTTCTTTGATGACGAAAGGCAGGCCGTGGGTCACTCTGAAAAAAGCGCAGACACGAATGGGAGCGGTTGCTTGTGATAATGGATCGAAGATGAAGATTACGAGCGAAGAGCAGGATCGGTGGTCACATCAATATTTGCGTGCGAAACACGATGCGATTTTGGTGGGAGTGGGGACGGTCGTGAGTGATGATCCGAGGCTCACTTGTAGAATTAAGAATGGAGAATTAAGAATGGAGAATTGCCAACCGCTTCGGATAGTTTTGGATCCGCATTTGAGAATTCCATTGCATGCGAAAGTTGTGAGTGGGGAGATGGCGGGGGGGACGATGGTGGTCATAAAGGAAGCAAAGGATTCAAGGGAGTCAAAGGAAGGAAAGGATAAGCTGCAAATCTTGCAGGAACGCGGAGTGAAGATCATTCGCAGTCCCGTCGATGCTGCAGGTGTATTTGATATGACTGCCTTATTCCGCGTCCTCACAACGCCGATGAAAGATTTTCATGGCATTACGAGTATTCTTGTGGAGGGGGGGAGGAAGACATGGGAGACGTTTCGAAAAGTGAAGGCGGTGGATTGCGAGGTGATATTGATTGGCCAATAAAAATAGCCCGCTGATCCATCAGCGGGCATTGTCCTTTGGGTGATAGGCACTAGGGAAGCAGGAGTTCCAGGGAACTCAGAGTAGTTTCTTGCACCATTCCCGCGTAAGGTTCTCGATTGTAGACGAGAATGTGTCCTTTTTTTGGCTCGAAGTCCAAGGGGACTTGGCCTTTGAGAACCGTTTTTCCATCGATCTCAATGTGGATCGAACGGCCTGATGACGTGATCTTGACTGCATAGTCCTTATCACGTTCAAATTTGAACGGCACACCTCCGAGACCGATATTCCGATCTTCTTTCTTTTCCTGGGATTCATCACGTCGGTGGATGGTGATCTCACCGGCATGGGCTTGAAACGCGATCGCAATCGCCTTTCGAACTTCGAAAGATCGATCGGAACCGCTTCGATTGCCATCCGTTGCGTAGGCAACAGTCAGCACATCGCCATCCTTTCCACCTTTTTGACGCCAGGTGAACGACAGCGAAAAGTCCTCCGTCTCTTGGACACTCAGAACCCCTCCGCGATTGCGTAGGGTGACTTTGTCCTTTGCCAGGTCGAACCCGACGTCGGGCAACAGTCTTCTGAATTCCGTTTGGAACGCGGGTGGCAAAGCCCGCCAATCCTCAGCGACGACAGCGGACGTGAACATGAGGCCAATGAAGGCCCAGAGCAACTTCTGCATTTGCGACTCTCCTGTGATGTGCACCCTTTTTGCATCATGCAAATCGGAGTGCGGGCTGGAAATGGACACCCAAAGAACGTACTATATTTATATCATAATTTATGATATAATGCAATCAAAACGTCAAATATCATACATTAGCTCATGGAACCCCCCTTTTCTCTTCGCAACGTTCTCCAAGCAGCGCTTCGGTGCAAGCTGATGAAGGACGAAGAAATCCGGGCGTGGGAAGATTGCATCGATGTACTTGGCGACAGTCACTTGAGCGAGCTTTATACAATATTTTCCTCGGAACACAGCGAGCTTGTGGATGCGCTTAAAACTCTCGACGACTATTTGCTGTATCTCCATGCATGCGACAATCGGCGGCATGCGTGGCTGCAGAAGATTGAAACTGAGGATCGGGGAGTGGAGATCTCTGTCACCGCTATCCTCCAGAGCAAGCGGCACTGGACAGGCGTTCAGGTGGATGAAGCATTCAAAACCGATGAATCCGTTGCACTCTTTCTTGCCGCTCTTTCCATCCGCGATCTCGAGCAGATACGCAAGATTATCGATCTGCATGACCAGGCAGGGGAGTATGACGATGATGAAGGGATGGTGACCAAAGCACGGGAGACCCTCATAGGCATTGTTGCTTTTTTGCAGGAAGACGCATGGGAGAGAGAGAAGAAAGAGGCGGATGCACTTCTCACGGTCATCCAGAGCGCGCCGATGCCCACGGGAGATGCCACGGGAGATGCCACGGGAGATGCCACGTCCCTTATCGATCTCGGATTATCCCTTCGCAAGGCGCTTTTCGATCTTGGGTCTACCCACACCGCCAAGGCCGCAGAGAAAGTGCAAGGTTGGACAGAGCATCAGCCTACTTGGTTTACGATGACCTGGGAGCAGGTGAAGGCTGCTCTCGAATCTGCAGTGCTTACCGTGAGTGTAAGTGGAACACTTGCAGGACTCGGAGC
This sequence comes from Candidatus Peregrinibacteria bacterium Greene1014_49, assembly GCA_007376635.1. Taxonomy (GTDB): domain Bacteria; phylum Patescibacteriota; class Gracilibacteria; order Peribacterales; family Peribacteraceae; genus 2-12-FULL-55-11. The sequence goes on along the minus strand of VMGQ01000035.1, from coordinate 5,078 downwards.
AGTGGCGGGGCATCTTCTCCAAGGGGGCTTACGAGAGAGGATTTCGGCGTTGGCAAGAGAAGAATGTTTATAAGATCTTTGCGACCACTCTCTGGATACATTGATAGACCTTTCCGATAAGAATGAACCGGAAGGGAAGTGCTTTTGTTTTCGTATATCGATGCACAATCGCTGCAAAGCTCTCACCTTTAGCTTGCGCAGCTCTAAGCGTGCCCGGTCTTCGATCAAGAACCAGGCCGAAGGTTCCCTTTGCCTGCGTACACCTTCCCGCGAAGTATCGTCCGATGACCGTTGCTCCGTAATAGCGGAGCGCTTCGGGAAGGTGACTTGTGGTGAAGCGCATAAGGCCTTTCCATAAAGGGAGCGATGCTCCGCCGGTGTAGAGGAAGAATGCCGGAGTGCCTGGTAACTTCCCTTTGGTTCTTGTCTCTTCATCCAGGCAAAAAGCCCCCATACGGTCGATGACATTCTTCAAATGTGCAGGCACGGAGAAATTCCAGATGGGTGTGGCAAACACGAGTCCGTCTGCGCTTATCACTTCCTCCTGCAGGCGGCAGAAATCATCTTCGGATGTGCAGTGCGGATGGTAGTCCTCGAGAGTGAAATGCTTGATCTGCATATCCTTGAGGCGAAACTTGGTGATTTCTACATCAGGAAAGGCGGAGCGGATGCCTTTGAGAAAAGCTTCGCAGAGAACATCAGTGTTACTGGGATCATTGGTGCCGGCGACCAAAGCAAGAATTTTCATGGGTCTATGGTACAGGAATTCTCTTTTCTCTCTTTCCATACTATGTCCTCGTAACAGACTTGCATCGGCATGACCTTTTCGATCTTTCCAAAGAATGCGCTTTCGCAGCCCGTTTTTTGAAGATGGCCTGAGAAAAAATGTAGAGAATTTTGAGATTTGACGGAAGGGGATACACCCAATATCTTGTGCAGTTGTGGCACCTGAGCCACAACATATAGTGTTCTTCACATTTTTTCATAACACTTCCCATGAACCCCCCGTCCCCCTCTTCCGCATCGTCTACGCTCCACGATATTCCACGCGATGAGGGGAGATCGAAGCGCACGGGTCTCTCCGTTTCTCGCGTCTTTACGAGCCCAGGGAGAGATCCATTGGAAGACGTCGTCTACGAGCGTCGTGTGAGCCGCATCAAGAATACGGATGGTTCCATCGTTTTTGAGATGGAGGGGGCGGAAATTCCGGCAAGCTGGTCCCAGGTCGCCACAGATATCGTCGTGAGCAAGTACTTCCGCAAGGCGGGCGTTCCCCAATACGATGCTCAAGGGAACATCTTGAAAGATCAAAAAGGAGAGGTGATCACAGATCCGGAGCGCTCGGTGAAGCAGGTCATCCGTCGCCTTGCCGGTTGCTGGAGGAGCTGGGCGGAGAAATATGGTTACTTTGAGACGACACAGGATGCGCAGGCTTTTGAAGACGAGCTTTCCTACATGCTTGTGCACCAGATGGCGGCTCCCAATAGCCCACAGTGGTTCAATACAGGTCTCCACCATGCCTATGGCATCACGGGACCCGCTCAAGGACACTTCTATTGTGTTCCAGAAACCGGAGAAGTGAAGCGCAGCGAAGACGCCTATACGCATCCCCAGCCGCACGCGTGCTTCATCCAATCCGTTGACGATGATATGGTCAATGAAGGAGGAATCATGGATCTTTGGGTTCGCGAAGCACGGCTCTTTAAGTTCGGTTCCGGCACCGGTACAAATTTCAGCAATCTGCGCGGAGACGGAGAGCCGCTTTCCGGAGGGGGGCGCAGTTCCGGTCTCATGAGCTTCCTCAAGATTGGTGACCGCGCGGCAGCCGCCATCAAATCCGGAGGAACGACGAGGAGAGCCGCCAAAATGGTTTGTCTCGATCTCGATCATCCGGATATCGAAACGTTTATCGATTGGAAAGTGAAAGAAGAGAAGAAGGTCGCAGCGCTTGCTGCCGCGGGCTACGACACGGACTATAACGGCGATGCGTATCAGACGGTCTCGGGGCAAAACTCCAATAACTCCATCCGCGTCCCCCACGACTTCTTTGAGGCCGTAGAAAAGGACAGTGACTGGAATCTCTTCTGGCGCACAGAGCTCAAAAAGGCAAAAGCAGAGGGGCGTGTCGCAGCGCCGAGTAAGATCCTCAAGGCTCGCGATCTCTGGGACAAGATCGGTTACGCCGCTTGGTCGTGTGCGGATCCCGGCGTGCAGTACGACACGACGATCAACGATTGGCACACCTGTCCGAGTGATGGCCGGATCAATGCCTCTAACCCCTGCAGCGAGTACATGTTTCTGGATAATACCGCCTGCAACCTCGCATCCTTAAATCTCCTCAAGTTCACCGATGAAAGGAACACGTTTGATATAGCAAAGTTCCAGCATGCGGCACGCCTCTGGACCATCGTTCTTGAAGTCTCTGTCCTCATGGCGCAGTTTCCCAGCGAGGTCATTGCGAAGCTCAGTTATCGGTTTCGCACCCTCGGTCTCGGTTATGCCAATCTCGGTGCGATGCTCATGCGTATGGGAATTCCCTATGATTCTCCGAAGGCGCGCGCTATGTGTGCTGCCATCACCGCGATCCTCACAGGGGAGTCCTACAGCGCTTCTGCAGAAATGGCGAGCTCGCTTGGCACATTTCCGGGATTTTCGCCTAACCGTGAGCACATGCTGCGGGTGATTCGCAATCACCGCCGTGCCGCCTACGATGCGCCGGTTCGGGAATACGAAGGGCTGCATGTGGCACCGGTGGGCATCGACCAGAAAACATGCCCTCCGGATATGCTTATGGCTGCAAAGGAGTGCTGGGACAGGGCGCTGGCTATGGGAGAGAAGCACGGTTATCGCAATGCCCAGACGACGGTCATTGCCCCTACGGGTACGATCGGTCTCCTCATGGACTGCGATACCACGGGAGTCGAACCGGATTTCGCGCTCGTAAAATTCAAGAAACTTGCCGGGGGCGGATACATGAAGATCGCGAACCAATCGGTCAAGCCGGCACTTTCCGCCCTTGGCTATAGCGACCGCGAAGTGAAAGAGATCATGCAGTTTGTGATGGGGAGCCTCACCCTCGAAGACGCTCCGCACATTAATCGCCAGAGTTTGCGTGCCAAGGGATTTGAGGATGTGGACATCGCGAATGTGGAGAAAAACTTGCCACAGGTTTTTGAAATCGGGTTTGCCTTCAACCGCTGGGCGCTTGGGGAGGAGACGATGCAACGCCTCGGGTTTAGCGAAGTGCAGATGGCAGATCTCAATTTCGCGGTCTTGCCGGCGCTTGGATTCACGCAGGAGCAGATCGACGAAGCCAACCAGCATATCTGCGGTCGTATGACGGTCGAAGGAGCTCCCCATCTCAAGGCCGAGCATTTGCCGGTCTTCGATTGTGCGAACAAGTGCGGCAAGTTGGGGATACGCTACATCGCTGCGGAGGGACATATCCGCATGATGGCGGCATCACAGCCGTTCATCTCCGGCGCGATTTCTAAAACCATCAACCTCCCGAGTCATGCGACGATCGAGGATATCAAGAATGCCTACTTCCTGAGCTGGAAACTCGGTATAAAGGCGAATGCGCTCTATCGCGATGGATGCAAAATGAGTCAGGCGCTGAGCAATAAGTCAGACAAAAAGGATTCAAAGGATGCAAAGGATGCAAAGGATGCAAAAGAGTCAAAGGAGGTGATTGTGGAGAAGATCGTCGAGAGGATTGTTATTCAGGAAGTGCCACGCAGGAGAAAGCTCCCGGATGAGCGCCTGAGTCTTACGCACAAATTCTCTGTTGCAGGTCATGAAGGGTATATGCACGTCGGCATGTATGAAGATGGCACTCCGGGCGAGATGTTCGTGAAGATGAGCAAAGAGGGATCTACACTCTCCGGTGTGATGGACACATTGGCCTTGAGCCTCTCTATGAACCTGCAGTACGGCGTTCCGCTGGAAGTCCTCTGTGAGAAACTTGTCGGCGCGAAGTTCGATCCTGCGGGTATGACCATGAATAAGGAGATCCCGATGGTGAAAAGTCTCATGGACTACATGGGACGCTGGATGGCGCTGAAGTTCCTCTCGAAGGAGAAAGCAAAACGCTTCCACAACGCCGATCTGGTCGATCTAGCCTATGAATCCGGAACGAAGAGTAAGGAGGCCTTTGCGATGCGCTTGCCCATCATTGATGAAGGAGCTTCATCGAAAACATTCATCACGAACAGTGAAAAATTAACAGTGAGCAGTGAGCAGTTAGCAATGAAGGTCAATGAAAAGACAGCCGTTGAAATGGAGAAAGCGGTTGCAGATGTAGCTGCTGCTCCGTCGAAGATCGAAATTGCCAAGCAGCAGGGATTTACGGGATCGATGTGCAGCGGGTGCGGGAGCTTTAAGATGAAGCGCAATGGAAGTTGTGAGGTGTGCCTTGATTGTGGCGGGACGAGCGGTTGTAGTTAGTTTAAGCTCATCACATGTCCGATTCTTTCCTCGACCATCTTCCGTCCCAAGAGCGCGAAAAGATCCGCAAGCGCCTGCGCAGTCCCGAGGAATACGAAAGGCTTCGGGAGAAGGTGAAGGGGCCCGAGGATTTGGAACGAGAGATGAAGAAATCGGAGCAGATGGCGGAAGTGAATTTTCGTTTAGAGACGGAGCCGGAGAGCGTGCAGCGTCTGCACGATCGTATTGCGAAGGATCTGAAGGAGAGGGGAGTGGAGGCAGTATTAGAACATGGAGAAGTTTCTGACAGTGTCCGTGCAGCTTTGGAACAAGGAAGATTCATGGTGTCCATTGAAGCTCATCCCAAAACCCATGAGGATGTATTGGTCGTATTGCCGGAGGGGAATGTGCAGGACAAATTGCCGGTGAAACCAATACAAAGCGAACGCTACATTCAATCATTATTGGCCGCGTAGAGACGCGCTGTCAGTGCGTCTCCGTTCTTAGTATCCGCCAATGTCCGACCATGTGCAGCGTCTTTCCCTCTCCCGGGGGGGAGAGTGTCCATGATCGTGAGATAGGATGAGAACTTCCATCCTCTTCCCCTTTCTCTGATGGCCACATCCATCTTTCGGGAAAACTTTCCAGCTGTG
>VMGQ01000034.1 GCA_007376635.1 Candidatus Peregrinibacteria bacterium Greene1014_49 | reverse complement strand
TACCTCCACTGGAGTCTTTGAATCTGCCACGCTGCCTGGGGGGTCTCAGCCTATGGTTCCTCCTTCAACCGTCCAGGGTTCCATCACCAATATGGAGTGGCAAGGACTTCCCCCTCCAGACCTCCTTAGTATCATCGCAAATGCAGAAGCTGCCGCACGCCAGCAACACCTCACACAAATACGTTCACGTGATCTGCCGGATTCCGGACTGGGATTGTTTGCGGTTGGCTCTTCATTAATTGGAGCATGTGTGGGGTGGAAGAAAGCGAAGAATATGAGGAATCTGTAGGGAAATGGGTTGTACGTTCGTACACCTGTTTTTTGGCTTGGATCCATGTAGTTTGAGAGAATGAATCAACGCAAAATTCTCGGTCTCCTCGGGGTCATCGGACTCCTTGGTCTTGTTACGCAGGAATTGCGAATTCTTCCCGACGGCCTTCTCCACGCATATATCCTCAATGTTGGCCAAGGGGATTCCATCCTCCTTGTTTCCCCATCCGGTAAGCAGATTCTTATTGATGGTGGGCCGGATCTCTCGGCGCTGGAAGGAATAGGAAACCACATGTCCTTTTTTGATAGGAATATTGATCTCCTCGTCCTCACGCATCCTGACCTTGATCATATCGCCGCGTTTCCGGAAATCCTGAGACGATACAGCGTCGGCGCTATTCTTCTCTCGGGGATCGAGACTCCTCAACCGCAATACCAACGACTGCTTTCCATCGCCACAAAACAGAATATTCCGGTCATCATCGCTGACCCAAAAAAAGATATTGTTCTTGAAGATGGATTGATACTTGATGTTCTCTGGCCGCCTCATGGAACTTTTGGATCACAACCTAAGAACACAAATAACACATCGATAGTGCTGCGTGCAATCCACGGAAGCAGCTCAATTCTCCTTACAGGAGACATTGAAGAACCCGCCGAGCGTGCGATTCTGAAAACCGGAGCTGATATTCAATCAACAATCTTCAAGGTTGCACACCATGGAAGCAAAACTTCGACATCCACGGGATTTTTACTTGTGGTGGATCCTAAAATCGCCGTGGTTTCCTTGGGTAAGGATAACCAGTTCGGGCATCCACATGGGGATGTCTTGAGACGCTTAGAAAAGGCAGGAATCCCGATACGAAGAACAGACCAAGAAGGCGAAATTTCACTGGTTCTCCCATAGCGGAGGCTCATGAACCTCCGCTACTGTAATGACGATTCATGCAGGTTCTCCTTCTCCTTGCTGGCCGCTCCAAGCGCTTCTGGCCTCTCTCTGAAAAAACACTATTCCCGATCTGCGGGAAGACGCTTTTGGAGCACCAAATCGATCGACTGCATGCGGCCGGATTGAAACATATAACGCTCGTCGGAGGTGCACATAATCTGAAGGCTGCCAAGAAGCTCACGGGCTTACCGACAATCGAACAGAAGGATTTGGATCTTGGGATGCGGGGGGCATTGCTTTCGGCATTACCAAAAATAAAGAACAATGAACCTGTGCTCATTGTGAGTGGAAATGACGTGATCGATGCAAAGGCCTATCGATTGGTTGTGACTGCGGCGACCGCAGCCAGAAAGGCTGCTCCCTATGGAAAAGGCTTATACATTGGGAGCGGGCTTTCTGCCCGCGGCTCTGCAATCTGTGATGGCGCAATCCTTGCCGCGCGCGTGAAGGATTACTTTCCCGGCGGTTATCTTTCTATAAAAGGAAAATGGATCACAGGAATTGTAGAGAAGCCGAAGCCCGGGAAAGAGCCGAGCAAGCTCGTGACGATCGTTGCACATGTGCATAACGATCCAAAGGCGCTTCTTGAGACTCTTAAGGACATCGATGAAAGCCGCGATGACGGATATGAACAGGCACTCGGAAAATTATTTAAGATGAAACGCTATGCGGCAGCCGCATATGATGGCCTGTGGCAAGCGGTGAAATATCCGTGGCATATGATCCCGCTTCTGGAATTGCTTGTAAAAGACATCACCAAGTCTTCTATCCATAAAACTGCTTTCGTCCACCAAACCGCAGTGATCGAGGGGTCTGTTATCCTTGAGGAAGGAGTCCGCGTTCTGCCGCATGCAACGATCATCGGACCATGCGTCATCGGAGCGCGCACGATCATCGGAACGGGCTGCCTCATACGTTCCTGTTCCATAAGTTCCGATTGTGTTATCGGCTTTGACACAGAAATAAAATCTTCCGTACTTGGTTCTCATGTCTGGACACACATGACGTACCTCGGGGAAAGTGTGGTCGGAAATAATGTTGCCTTTGGCGGAGGGTGCATTACAGGAAACTTAAAACTCGATGAAGGTATTGTGCAATCCATTGTCCATGGGGAGCGCATAGATACCGGCCTTACAAAATTTGGTGCAGTCATTGGCGATGGATGCCGCCTCGGGATCCATGTAAGCCTCCACCCGGGCACAAAGATCGGCACGGGAACGTTCATTAATTCTGCCGCAGTCATTAGTGGGGATATCCCCGAGGCAAGTTATGTCTCTATGAAAAATGGAGAGATGGATGTGCGGAAAAATAGAACGCGAGTGGGGACACCGAAGGAACGGGGGAAATTCAAGAAACGATTATAAATACATCCCCACCGCAGGTGATTATTGGGTGGTTTGATCAAAAAAGTTATCCACACCCACTGTGGATATCTGTGGAAAAGGGAAACTATAAGATTGCAGGACATTTCCACAGGATTTTCAGTGTTTTGTCTTCTAAAAGCCAAAAGACGACACCTCATGGATTCTGTGAATGGGCGTGTATAGATATCCACGAGTTATCCACATCCTTTACACACCCCCTATATCTTCTCTGTTTCTCATCATAAAGCCATTTTCTCTAAATATACGTTAAATCTCTTCAAAGATTGCTGCTGTTTCCCACAAGATGAGACACTAGTTGTGCTCTTCATGGAAGAGGCTACGATGATTACTAATTTAATATATATTATTTATTCTATTATTATAAAGCTATGAAACTTCTGTGCAAAACCACTGACCTCCAACAAGCACTCCATCTTGTGAGTCGTGCTATTAGTAATCAACAAGCACTTCCAATATTAGGAAATATTTTACTACAAGCAGAAGGAAAGCGCTGCATTGCGAGTGCAACAGATTTAGAGTTGAGCATCATAACAAATTTTCCGGCAGAAATTGAAAACGAAGGATCAATTACCATCCCCGCAAAAGCATTTTTAAACTTTGCACAATACAATACAGATAGCGAAGTACTCTTGGAGACCAGCGAAGGGACGCAACTCAAATGCACATCAAAAAAAGCAAAGACACTTATTTCCGGAGAAGCAGCCTCAGAATATCCCACCATCACTCCCATCGAAAAAGAAACAACATTCCCTATTACCACAAAACCCTTACTAGAGGCATTACACACAGTGACTTTTGCCGCAGCAAGTACCACACTTCGCCCTGTTCTTTCGGGGGTTCATGTCCGGTCGGATAAGGGGAAGTTAATTTTTGTGGCAACAGACAGCTATCGCCTTTCAGAGTACACCATTGCTGCAGGTAAGGCTGGAGATATCTCCTGCATTATACCAAAGAAGGTCTTTGACGAGCTGCAGTCAGTATTAGGATCCTATAAGGACGGAAAAGACGGAGAAGTCGAAAAAGACAGCGAAAAGAAAAAAAAGACAGACGCAACAGTCGATGTGACCCTTAGCTCGCAACAAATCGAGCTCCAAGTGGGCGCCACCCAACTCCTCTCTCGTCTCATAGATGGTAAGTTTCCTGATTACCAGCAGATCATCCCCAAATCTCCAAAGACGACCGTGAAGATCACCGTGAAGGAATTGCTGCCGGCTATCCGTCGTATGCATTACTTTGCAAAGGAGATCAACAACAATCTCACATTTCACATCGGGAAAAGTGATATGCGGATCGTGACCCCAAGCACTCAGGCGGGCCGCGACGAAGCCGTTCTCCCCATTACCATGACAGGTACAGAAAATAAAATCGCTCTGAGTTCTTCGTACCTTCTCGATTTCCTTAGTCGCATTCCGGGGGAGGAGGTGGAAATAGAAGTCACGGATAGCCAGCATCCAGCGCTTTTCCGTGTTGTGGGCATGGATGCATTGCTCCATCTGATCATGCCCTTGCGTCTACAAGAGGAATAAGTGTAGAATATATTTCGCTCCATGATGCTATTGTGTTTGGTAGGAGCGGAAAGATCGTTTATTCCTTTTTCGTCAGTTCGTTTCTTGTTTGCCTCGGGCAACCCAAGAAATGGACGCTGAACGTAGCCATTATTCCTATTTCTTTATTCCTTGGACCCTCTCCTCTTTCTTGGTGAGAAAACTCACCGCGACCTCGCTGATGCCCTAGCGATTGGTCATACACTCACACTCAGCGGCGCTTCAAATGAAACGGCCAAGGCGCTTCTTCTTGGAACCATTCTTCGGCACCGTCCAAGGCCCACTTTTTTGGTGACGGAAGATGAAAACCACGTTGATGCGTTGCAGCACTGGCTGCAGTTTTTCGGGGTTCCATCCCGTGCCCTGCACCCTACAGAGAATGAAGCTGGGCAAATTGTCCCAGATGCTTTGCGTGCCTATCTTCTTTCGATGCAGGGGAAGGATGTGCCCTGTACCATTGTTTCCCGCTCGGTATGGGATCAAAAATTTCCACTGTTTGCGGCGTTTGCTGATGGCATTCTCCCACTCAAGAACGGAAAAGAAATCGTCTTTACTACACTCATCGAATCGTTGATTGCTATGGGATACATACACGGCGACGATAATTTTTTGGTTCCAGGACAGTATCGCCGTGTCGGTGATGTTTTTGATGTGTGGCCGATTCAAGAGCTGCATCCCCATCGCATCACTCTGGAATTTGACCGCGTGGAGTCGATTGCGGAGACGGATCCCCATGATCCTGGGAAAGTTCTCGAGATGAAAGATTCTGTCGATATCTGCCCGATTGTCTACGAGCATATGCAGCCATTATCGGAACAAATTCCCCATTCGCACTTCCTCGTCATTGATGATCAAGACGAAATTATCCCACCAGAAGGAGTCGATATTTTGCGGTTTACAGCTTTTCCAGAAGGCGCGACTACACACGTCCATTTACGCTATCTGTCTGTGATGAAGTTTTATACGCTCACAGATTTTTTGAATGATATCCGAGACAAGCTTCAGCAGGATTGGGCGCTGTTTGTCGTCACCAAACGCACAGATGAATTGAAGGGTATTTGCACAGAGGAGCACGTGCCATTCACCCATGGATTAGAAAGGAGACCTGGTGCCATTACCATTGTTTCTGCAGGGAAAGACGATCTTCTGCCGCACTCACTGCAAAATCCGGATCTGCGGATAGCGCTTTTAACGGACCGCGAAATTTTCTCCCTCCGAAAAGCCGGTCGCGAACGCTCTGTCCAGAAACTTGCGCTCGATTTCATCACCTCTCTCGTTCCCGGTGATTACGTGGTGCATATGGAACATGGTATCGGGCACTTTGAAGGGATGACCCAGAAAGAAGTGGATGGAACAGACCGTGAATATCTGGAGCTGACCTATGCCGAAGGCGATAAATTATTCATTCCCGTCGATCAGGCCGACAAGCTCAGTAAGTACGTGTACGAAGAGGGGAATGAGCCCATTCTCACACGGCTTGGGACCAATGATTGGCAGAAGATTCAGAGCAAGCTTAAAGAAGAAACGCAGAAAATTGCCTTGGAGTTACTGAAAATCTATGCGCTCCGTGCAAAAGCACGAGGGCATTCTTTTGGTGGTGATACCGAGATGATGAAGAAGTTTGAAGTGGAGTTTCCGTACCAAGAAACCCCAGGGCAAATGAAAGCGATCGAGGATATTAAGAAAGACATGGAGAGCGGACACCCCATGGATCGCCTCATCTGTGGTGACGTGGGATTTGGGAAAACCGAAGTTGCCATGCGGGCGGCATTCAAAGCTGTACAAGGTGGCAAGCAAGTGGCCGTCCTCGCGCCGATTACCATTCTCGTGCAGCAGCATTACGAGAGCTTCCGCAAGCGCATGGAGGGCTTTGGTGTGCGTATTGATATTCTCTCGCGGTTCCGAAGCCCGGCGCAGCAACGCGTCACAATCGAGAAAGCGCGTAAGGGCGACGTCGACATTGTCATAGGCACACACCGCTTGCTTCAGGAGGATGTGAAATTCCTCAATCTTGGGCTTCTGGTCATCGACGAAGAGCAGCGCTTCGGGGTAAAGCAAAAAGAAAAATTTAAAGAAATGCGTGCATCCATCGATATTCTCACCCTCACGGCAACCCCGATCCCACGGACGCTGAATCTTGGTCTTCATAAACTCCGCGACATTACAACAATCACCACTCCACCCCCTGGGCGCCTTCCGATTATCACGGAAGTGCGCAAATACAGTGACATCTTGATCCGCGAAGCGATCACGACGGAGATCAAGCGGAGCGGGCAGGTCTACTTCCTGCATAACCGCGTGGAAACCATCGATGCCTTCGCCGACAAGCTTCGGCTTCTGTGCCCCAAGGCGCGGTTCGTAGTGGGTCATGGTCAACTCCGCCCCGAGGTACTGGAAGAACGCATCCTGGCCTTTAAAAATGGCGAGTTTGATGTGCTCGTAAGTTCAACCATCATTGAAAACGGCATTGACCTTCCCCGAGCCAATACCCTTATCGTAAATTCCGCCGAGCATTTCGGTCTTGCTCAGCTCTATCAGCTTCGTGGTCGTGTAGGCCGCTCCAAATTACAAGCCTATGCATATTTTCTCTACCATGGTCAAAAACTCCATGAAGATGCTAAAAAACGGCTTCGTGCCATTGTGGAAGCCTGCGAACTCGGCAGCGGTTTCCAAGTCGCTATGCGCGATCTCGAAATCCGCGGAGCTGGAGAGATTCTCGGTGCAGAGCAATCGGGCACCATGCAAACCGTTGGCGTCTCGCATTACCTTCGTATGCTAAAAAGTGCGGTGGAAGAATTGCAATCTGGAGGCACAGGAGAAGTAGAAGACGAAGTGGCAGCGGAGATCCTCCTTCCTGTTGCTGCCCTTCTTCCACCTTTTTACATTCCCGACGAAGGCGAACGCATTTCCGTGTATCAGAAACTTGCAGGCAGTGAAAACGATGCGATTCTCAAGGAATTTCAACAGGATCTTCTTGAAGAGTACGGCCATCCTCCGCCGCAGGTGGAGAACCTTTTTCACGTGCTCAAATTAAAACTCGCGTGCCGCCGCAGCGGTGTTCACAGAATTAAAATGGAGGTAGTGAGCGCCAGGGATCGCGAGGAGATCGTTCTCACACTCGCCAAGCGCGTTACGGCCAAAGAGATTATGCAATTGCTGAAGCTGCACCCGCAGTGGAGGATTTCCGGAGCGCAACTGCGGATTCATTTTGAAGAATTGAAAAAAGGAGCGGGGGGGAAAGATGCACAGTGGCTAAAGGCGTTGACGGAACAAGTGGGGTTGCTGCAGAGGGAAGGGAAGAAGGGGTAGGATTTGGGTTTGGGCAATAGTATTTATGTGCCATACGTTGTATATTCTTCAGCAGAAATGTCGGATAGGAGTAGATCGAGGTATTGCAAGAGACGATTGCGGAAAGCAGGATTCTTGATACTAATATTTTTTCCGATGGGGTCATTCTTTCCTCTGTAAAAAAGGAAAAAGCCTGTTCCTGTCTCAACGTCGACAAGAAACACGAGGCGTCTGGCCCCTTCGATGGTTGTCACATAGAGCTTTACAAGCCGTGACCCCTTCGGAAGGGATTCCCCTTTGATCGGTACCGAAATTCCTTTGGCATAGGCACTAATGATTGTTTCCAAAACATCTGGCGGAATCTTTCCATGTTTAAACTCCTTTCTTTGGATACTGTGAGTAATGACAACCGTCATGCAGGCAGCCTACCACGCCATTGTGCGACGACGGAGTCCATCCTCTTCTGCGTTGCTTTGTCGACGGGAATCGATTTTGCAGTCACTTCGCGTTGCATGTGGGTGCCGATACTGAGGCGTCCTTCGGCGTAGTCCGTGAGGAGCACGCGCACGACCATAGCCAATGGCATACGTTCGTTCTTTGCGCGCAGAGCTGCGCGGTCTCGTGTTATCTTATCAATGGCAATGGAGGTGTGCATAAGTATAGTGGAAAGCTATAGGTATTATATAGGGGTATATAGATCGACACAAGGGAAATAACTGGCATGGCGTTTATGGAAGTTTTCCTGTACAATATTGAGATTTCACAAACACCCATAGACCCCATTGTCCTCACCGACGGCAAACAGATTTATGACCTGATTATGCAGGAGATTGAGCCGGAGCTGATGACGGATCAGATGCCTCTTCTTATGGAAAAGTACAAAGACGAGACTCCAGAGGCAAAGAAAGCCCGAGGAGCTCGCTACACGAATGCTTTTGCTGAGTATGACAAGCGCTCAAATGCTTTCTTTGTGGGGTTAGAAACCCAAGTCGATGCATTGAAAAAGAAGGCTTTTGCATCAGCAGAACAAAAGAATCATGAGGAAGAAATAACACAACTTCAGTTACTGGAATCCCAAATTTCCTCGTAAATTACTATGCGCATCTTTCCACGGTCATTACACGGTTTTCTGAAGGAGGCACGGCTGTGCTTTGAAAAACCACCAAGCAATGAACCAGAACAAAAACCAGATTTTAAGGAAGTAGGGAAGAAACAAACGGAAGTAGTTCCGCCGATTAATGCTGACGACGCTGAGTCCGTCGGAAAGATACATACAGAGGCGGCCACAGCAAGGTATGTAGCCTTTCAAAAACATTCTGTGGCCGTCGCTGAGACTTTGAAAAAATTGGGGGTTACGCCAAAAGAAATTACAGGAAGTCTAGACGGAGGGAATATAGATATCACAATAGACCTTCAGACCGGAAGGCTGAAATCAGCAAAAAAAGGAGATAAGGTTGATGGCAAAGAACAACCCAAAAAAACAGCAGGCGACCTTACAGAAAGCACATCAGAAAAAGACGCGAAGTCAAAAGAAGATAAAAAAGAGGGTGAAAAGAAGCCTCTGTCGGCGGCTCCAGATCCCAAGAGTGCCTCCGCTCCGAAGGTGGAATCAAAGGGTGCTAAGCCCGCGGAACCCAAACTTGAAGCGCCCAAAGTAGATGAAAAAAAGAAGGCCGCAGTTCCGGAGGCAACCACAACTACTCCAAAAGCAGGAGGTACTCCCAAGGGGGGCGCAACACAGCCGAATGGAGTTCCAGATGGGAAGGGCTCAGCAAAGCCCACCAATGCAACTCCAGATCGGAAAGCCCCAGATGCTCCTGCAGGAAAACCAGATGCAAAGGCCAAGGAAGGAGCTGGGGCAAAACCCGAGGGGGATCCCAAGGCGGCAAAAGAGGCAACAGACAAGGCAAATGCTGCTGCCAAAGAGGTCGGAGGAGAGAAGGTTACCAAACTGACGGATGCCTTTGCCAAAATAAAGGAGACAGCCAATCAGAAGCCTGCCAACTGGGATGCATTTTTTGCTGCGATCAAGGACGTTCTCGCTGCTATTAAAGATATTAAAGATGACATCACAAAAATATTTCATCCAGAGTCTGAAAAGCCGAAAGGTCAGCCGACAGGAGCTCCCAATACCCCTGGTAATGCTCCAGGCGCCGCTCCTTCAGCTACTCCTAGCGATGGAAGCAATAAGCAACAGGAAGGAGGAGAGAAACCCAATGATCGCGAGACGCGGCTGCGTACCGAACTCAAGGATTCTCCCAAATTGAATTCTGCGGAAGATCTCATCAAAGCAAAAGAAGCAAAGCGCGATCAAGAGCGTGGGAAATTCGATGCTGATATACAGAAAATCAACGGGGAGATTCCTGGTTTGCAAACGACGAGTGATACGCTGAATAAAACAATACAAGAGCTTGGTACAGGAAAGGATCGTGATGTCGTCCGAAAAATCGAAGACCTGCAAGATGATCTCAAAGCAAACAACAACAAGATTACTCGTAGAAAACAGGAAGTCAGTGATTTGCAGAAGCAGCAGAAAGGCATCACCGACAAAGCACAAGGAGACATTGACGCGCTCAAGGCGATGCGCGCGGAAGTGGGTGCCCAGAAGCAGCTTGTGGATAGTATTGCATCATCAATCAAAGACAATCCTGACCAAGGCATCACCAGAGCGTGCGAAAATCTTGGGAGGATTGCGCGCAGAGATCAATGAAAAGAGTATTTCTTTGAAGGTTTCTCTTACGCCAGAAGCCAAAGCCGTCCTGGAAGCTGCGGCAGCGAGAACGAAGGTCGATATTTCCGGCTTGATCGATAAAGACGGAGTCGTGAACGGAGGAGTAGAGAAGCTCATGGCGGCGATGCAGAAGATAGAACCGACGAATAACACTCCTAATACTACGAACATAGGCACCGAGCCCGCATCTTCAGCTGCTACCGTCGAATTCAAAGGCACACCGTTGGATGTGTTTAAAGGAACTCGAGCAGACACCATTACTGTTCTTAAGGGGCGTATTGAACGCGCTCAGGCAGCTCTGAAAGATGCAAAGGCAGATCTGGGGAAGAAAGATGGAAGTTCTAACCTTCAAATGCTTGCCTCTCTGATCGCTGGCCCACTTGCGAATCTTGTTACAGATCGCATAAGCACAAAAGGAGTCACAAAAAATGAAATAACTGCAACGGAAAATGTCATCAAAGCGCTACAAGCGAAACTCAGTGAAGTGGAAGCTATGCCTGAGCAGGATGTAAAAAAAATGGATACCCTTGTAAAAATCCGTGTTGAGGGGCTCCGTCTTCCCGCAATTCCCGGAGAATTTGCCAAAGACTATGACTCGTTCCAAAAAATGGCTTCCGAAGCAGCTGGCCAGAAAAAAGGTGATATGGAAGTAGATTACGCAGCGCTCAATAAAGAGCTCCAGGACATCGATGCCACGCTGGCGAATGTCGAGATGGGGGTTAAGGTACTGGATACAGGCATGACCATCGCTGCAGGCACGGTTCCCGGAGGTAGCCTTGTCTACAACCTGGCCCGTAACGGCACTGCGGTATTTACTGGTGAAATGTCACCGACTGAGGCAGCAACTAACATTGTTATGTCTCAAGTTTTGGGCAAAGGAGGAAAGGTTCTTATGGCTACAAAAGCAGGGAAGGCAGTCGTGGATAAGTATGTGCAGAAAATTGCAAAGGAGTTGGCGGATCCGGCAAAGTTGAAGAATATTCTTCATGCGGTTGAAGAACTTGGCGCGGAAGCCATCGCAGTGACTACGGAGAAGGTTTCGCATGTGAACAAGTATGTTGCCAAAGGCATCGAAGGGGGTCAAAAGTGGCTTGGAGAGAATGGATATGCGTTCTACGAAAAAAGCATCGCCCCAACCCTCCAAAACCTTTCTGAAGAAGGACAAAAGCAGTTTGCCCAAGGCATGAAAGCCTTTCAAGAAATCAAAACAGGTATCA
>VMGQ01000033.1 GCA_007376635.1 Candidatus Peregrinibacteria bacterium Greene1014_49 | reverse complement strand
AGAATTTACCTTGGAGATGGGAGTAGAAGTGAAAGAGCTGGGTATCACTGCGGATTACAAAAATCTATGGAGAGATATCAAAAACAGCATACCTTCATGGTGGAGAAGGTTCTTTCTGCACCAGGTATCCCATTATCAAGGCATTGTTCTTTCCGCCCCCGGCGAAGGGAGCGTTCGGGAAAATTCCCGTGACCTTCAATATTTGGTTCAAGCCGCCAACATCGCTGCCAAACACAATATCCCCATGATGCTTGTAGGAGATCCTCAGCAATCGGAACATCCTCTGATCGGCGATCCAGATTCGCACTATGCAGGAAGTATGCCCATCATACAAAAAAGACTGTTCGGTACTTCCCAGAAGAGAGGCCAGGCTTTGATGGGAGGGGGGAAGAAGACTGCTACGGAGGCGCGATTACTCATTTCCGCTGCGCGAGCCAAGGGCGTGGATATTCAGAAGCACATTGATGCGTACGACAATTTTTTGAGCCAGAAGGATTAATAAAACTCATCGGAACACTCGCTTCCAAGCGGTTTTGCGGTACAATTACTGTCCATTTTTATGGTTTCCTCTCTTCTCAACGCAGAGCAAGTTTTCCACAAGGAAAGGCCTCAAAAGCCTTCTCTTATGGTCATCGCAGAAGGCGGTGCGATCACCTCACATGAATCTAATGGCGTGTGTACGCCGGATCGTGCGCTCGTAGCACAATTGTGCAGGCGTGTACCAAAAGGCGTTCGAGAACTTTTTGCTAAGAATATGCTACTTATCTTTCCGTCTGAAGGTCTTCAGACGGGCAAGGATGTTTCTCTTGAGCGTATTGCGGCGTGCGTTGCGCGCGTGCGTACGCAGCTCGAGCAACATAGCAGTGTGATTGTCTTGGCCGATTTCCGCAAAATCTCACATTATGCCATGGGGATGATGCTCGGGGTGAGTCCCGAGGAATTAGGATATACGGATGATTCCGCCAAACAATCCGGTCGCAAACAATCCATTATTTTGGCGGCATCCTCTCATGGCACAGGTACGGATTCTGTCGGCGTGCAAACCACTGTTGATGATGCTTTTACCTTGAGCGCGGATCCTCTCATGGACGGAAGAGCCGGAGTGCTCTTTGGAGATTGTCTCTACGCATTGTCGGAGCTCGAACGAAAAGACCGCAGTGAAGAACTCCAATCAGGTTTTCTCCCGATTGCTGACAAAAATGACTCTCATTCTTGGCAAGTGACGCCTCTGCATGAACATCACATCCCCATTGGAGATGGTAGTCCTTTCACCCTTGATCCCCGCGTCCAGACATTTGTTCTCGACCAGAGTGTCGATCGTGCCGAGGATATATCGTACAGGATCTATGAGGGAAAATTGGGGAAAGAAAGGCTACAAGGACTCGTCGTAAAATCTCATGATTTTCAGCATCCACTCGTGAGTACACCCCTTGATATTCTGCAGTCTCTTGACAGGGCTGGCGTGCCCACGGTTCTTCTTGGGAGAAAGGAGGGCAGACCAATTGCTAATGATCAGGATTTCAATCATATGATTGACGGAAGACATGTTCCGAGCGGACAAGCAAAAGTCATGCTTGCGCATTGGCTTCAAAGAGCGCGAGATGGGGGTCTTGAAGATGTCGTGGATATCGTTGCATTCCTGCGTCAGCAATTTGCTCAGTTTCCGTTTTTGAGTGAGGACTCTTCTCCATTGCCTTAATTCATTGACTATGAGAGCACACTCAAAATATACCTCTTCACATTCGCAAAGATCTCCGTCTGTTCATCCAATGCTTCCACTTCCTTTTTTATAAACCACCGCATCTCCCGTCCTTCATCATGATTGAGTGTGGCTGTTTGTGATGCGTCAAGGGGGCGAGCGAGAAACAAAAAATCCATGTGCTGATGTGCCGGCTCATTCCGTAGTGGATAGGCTGGAATTTCTTCCAGTAACATCGCTATCGGCTTTTTGAGCATTGTTCCCTCTGCGGGATTTCCCTCGAAAAGATTTTCCTGTGATTCGCCGACAATTTCCACGTCGAGACCGGTTTCTTCTTTGCATTCTCTACGAGCAGCTTCCTCGGGCAATTCATTCTCTTCAATATGTCCCCCAGGTGGCATCCAGCGGCCGAGGCGCTTATGCCACAGCAGCAGCGTGCGATTCTTTGAATCGACGATGAAGGCGGTGGCAGTAAAGTGACGATGCATAGATACATGCTAAACGATTTACGATTTACGATTGATGATTTGCGATTGACGGCGATCAATTGCAAATCGCAAATTGCAAATCATAAATTTCAGGTCTTCAGTATTTTTTTCAAATACTCCCCTGTGTAGCTAGCATCAACCCTCGCCACTTCCTCCGGCGTTCCTTTCGCCACGATCAGTCCTCCGCCATCGCCGCCATCGGGGCCGATATCGATGACATAGTCGACGGATTTCACCACATCGAGGTTGTGTTCGATGACGAGGACGGTGTTGCCTTTATCCACAAGACGTTGGAGCACGGAAAGGAGTCTCTTGATGTCTTCGAAGTGCAGTCCCGTCGTGGGTTCATCCAGGATATAGAAGGTCTTGCCAGTTGCGCGCTTCGTAAGCTCGGTTGCGAGCTTCACACGCTGGGCTTCTCCGCCGGAGAGTGTTGTGGCGCTCTGGCCTAAGTGGATATACCCGAGTCCTACATCTTCCAGTGTGTGCAGTTTTTTCTCGAGTGATGGGATTGCGGTAAAGAAGTCGAGAGCTTCCTTGATCGTCATATCGAGCACCTCGGCAATGTTCTTTCCTTTGTAGGTCACTTCGAGAGTTTCTCTGTTGTAACGCTTTCCCAAACACATTTCACAGGTGACATACACGTCCGGCAGGAAGTGCATTTCGATCCGCTTGAGGCCGTCACCCTCACATTCTTCGCAACGACCTCCTTTCACATTGAAGCTGAAGCGCCCCGTTTTGTAGCCGCGGAGCTTTGCTTCCGGCGTGGTCGTAAAGAGATCGCGGACATCGGTGAAAATTCCCGTATAGGTTGCAGGGTTACTTCTGGGTGTACGACCGATAGGAGACTGGTCGATGACGATGGCTTTATCCAGATGTTCGAGACCTTCGATTTTTCCACAATCCTGTGGCTTACTTTTGGCACCGTTGAGGGCTCGCTGCAATTCGGGTCCGAGGATGCCGTGGATCAAACTCGATTTTCCGGAGCCCGATACCCCGGTGATGCCGATGAAGGTTCCGAGCGGAAGAGTGACATCCAGATGCTGCAAGTTATGGTGGTGTGCATCGTGAATGACGATGAATTTTCCATTGCCTCTGCGGCGGGTTTTTGGCATTTCAATGCTCACGGCGCCGCTTAAATACTTGCCCGTCACGGAACGGGGATTTTTGATCAGCTCTTCGGGTTTTCCCTCCGCAATGATCTCTCCGCCGTACTTTCCAGCCCCGGGGCCGATCTCAAGAAGATAGTCTGCTGTGCGGATGGTCTCCTCATCATGCTCCACGACGATCACCGTATTACCGATGTCTCTGAGCATGGTGAGAGTTGCGATGAGCCTAGCGTTATCGCGCTGATGGAGCCCGATGCTCGGTTCATCCAGCACATAGAGCACACCTTGGAGCGCAGATCCGATTTGCGTTGCCAGGCGGATGCGCTGTGCTTCTCCGCCGGAGAGTGTGGCTGCCGAACGTGAAAGGGTGAGATAGGTGAGACCAACATTTTGCAGGAAGGTGAGGCGGGCGATGATTTCCGTAAGAACCTTTTTGACGATGGTGTGTTCGTACGTCGTAAGAGAATGGGGATCCTTGCTTGGAATCAGTCCCTCAAAAAATTTCTTCGCTTTATCGACACTCAAATCCGTTCCCTCCACGATATTTTTTCCTCCCACGGATACACCGAGGATTTCTTTGCGCAGACGCAAGCCTCCGCACGCGGTACAGGGAAGTTCCTGCATGTAACCTTCGATCTGGGAACGAACGTAACTGCTGTCCGTTTCGCGGTGACGGCGCTCGAGATTTGGGATCACGCCTTCATAGGTGGTGTTGAACGAAGAGCCGAATCCTGCATGATCCATGGTGACATGTAGCTCCTTCGTATACCCATAGAGGATGATTTGCCGGATTGCATCCGGCACTTTCTCCCACGGGACATCGAGTGAGAACGCGGCATCTTTCGCTACGGCTTCAAGTACATGCATCATGAATCCCATGCGTGTCGCAGACGTTGCCCAGGGGTGTAGCGCGCCTTCAGAGATCGCAAGCTTTTGATTCGGCACGATGGTTGTCGAGTCGATCTGGAGGATGGATCCAAGTCCATGACATGCCTCGCATGCGCCGTGCGGTGAATTGAAAGAAAAACTCCTCGGTTCAATTTCGGGTACAGAAGACTCAGGGTGATCGGGACAGACGAAGCGTTCGGAGAATCGGAGCTCCTCATTACTGTCCATATCGAGGACGATCATCTTGCCTTCTCCTTTTCGGAGCGCCAGTTCCACGGAGTCTGCGAGGCGTGTCCTGTTGGGATTCCCTTCCGGCTTCACCTCGAGATCTTTTACGAGCATGCGGTCCACGACGATTTCCACGGTGTGTGATTTCTTTGGGTCGAGCTCCATTTCTTCATCCACGGTCACGATCTGTCCGTCGATCCGCATACGGACAAAGCCCTCACGCCGGATGGCATCGAGGATTTTCAGGTGCGCGCCTTTCCGTCCTTCGATGATCGGCGAGAGGAGCGAAATTTTTCTGCCCTCGGGCATTGCGGCAACCGTATCCACGACTTGGCTCGAGCTTTGCTTCTGCAGTTTCTTGCCGCACGTCGCACAGTGCACGCGGCCAACTTTTGCCCAGAGCAGACGCATGTAGTCGTAGATCTCGGTCACGGTTCCGACCGTTGATCGCGGATTTCTCGGTGCCGTCTTCTGATCGATCGAAATCGCGGGCGAGAGCCCTTCGATACTATCCACTTCCGGTTTCTCCATCTGTGCAATAAATTGCCGCGCGTAGGCGCTCAAGGATTCCACATATCTGCGTTGCCCTTCAGCGAAGATCGTATCGAACGCGAGAGTGGATTTTCCGGAGCCTGAAAGGCCGGTGATCACCGTGAGTTGATTGCGGGGGATTTTGACATCGATGTTTTTCAGGTTATGCATCCGGGCGCCTTTGACGATTATGTAATCCATAGGTTCGGGTTGGGGTTTGTAGAGACGCACCGTTGGTGCGTCTCATACACGAAAAAAACGCCCGACGCGCGCGGCGGGGCGAGCCGCCAGCGTAGCAAATTTTTGGAGGGATGTCTAGGGTTGTATGTCCGGAAGCTCTGTATCCGATTCAGGATTTAGTAATTGGGCGGCTTTTCTTGCAGCCACCGGATCGAACTGCAATGGCTTACGAGGACGCAATAGGCTAGCCATTTGATGAGCCGCTTCATGATCAAAAGGAGGAAGTTGCGGATCTTGGGGAATTCCTAATTCACTTGGATTTCCGACTTCACTTAAGATGCGTTCTGCCATACTGCTATAGTACCATTTTTTCCTTCAGCGCAACCGTTTCAGGCATACTTTCCCCGTGTTTACCGGAATCATCGAAGCAACGGCTCGGGTACAAGAATCCGGTAACGGATGTCTTAGTATCGAGCGTCCAAAGGCTTTTTCTGATATCCGTATAGGCAACAGCATTGCTGTTGCAGGGGTCTGTCTGACAATAAAAAAGTTGAACAAAAAATGTATTCAATTTGATGTGGTCTCGGAAACATTGCGTCGCACAACACTTGGATTATATAAGGAGGGAGATACGGTGAATCTTGAGCGGGCGATGAAAGCGGATGGAAGATTGGATGGACATATCGTGCAGGGGCATGTGGAAGGGATAGGGGAAGTGGTTTCGGTGTCCACCTCCTCCCCCCGACCCCCTCCTCCGGAGAATCGCCCCTATCCCTCCATCCCCCGGCCCCTTCCTCCACGGGAGGAAGGGGGGGCACAAAATAATGGATGGATCAAGGAATCCACTCCAAAGAATATTTTATTGTATGCGCGAACCATGAGAAAAAACCCAACCGAAGCTGAGGAAGTTCTCTGGAAACGACTTCGCAATGATGCATTGGGAGCCCGCTTCCGAAGGCAATACCCTCTTGGCGGACGTATATTGGATTTTTACGCCCCGATAATAAGATTGGGCATTGAAGTAGATGGTGGAATTCATTTAACAAAGGAAGCTCAAGAAGATGATTCCTTCCGATCACAATATTTAGCAGATGATCATCATGTATCCATACTACGATTCAGTAATAAAGAAATTCTTGAGCATACGAATCACGTCGTATCGAAAATAAATGCATACATACAAAAACACACACATTCCCTTCCTCCCGTGGAGGAAGGGTTAGGGATGGAGGGGCCAAGGGTGGAGATGAATATTGCAGTACCTTCTGCCCTTCTCCAAAACATCATCCCCAAAGGCTCAATCACCATTGATGGCGTGTCGCTGACTGTTGCGCATATTCAAGACAATGAAATCTCTATAGCATTAATCCCTCACACAATAGAAAACACGACATTGGGTATATTGCAAAAGGGTGATCAAGTAAATATTGAGACAGATATCCTTGCTCGTTACGCGCAAAAGCAGAAAGCTTAAGCTCAGTCATGCGCTCCCTATCTCCCAGCCCCGGCTCTACAAAAGCTTCCCCCGATTGGCGCATCGGCATCGTGTACTCCTCTTTTTATCCGGAGATCATAGGTGCCATGCGAGAGAGTGCTCTTCAGGAATTACGGAACAGTGGTATTCCTAAGGATCATATTTCCCTGCACGAAGCCCCAGGATCGTTTGAAATTCCCCTCATCGGCCGC
This sequence comes from Candidatus Peregrinibacteria bacterium Greene1014_49, assembly GCA_007376635.1. GTDB lineage: Bacteria > Patescibacteriota > Gracilibacteria > Peribacterales > Peribacteraceae > 2-12-FULL-55-11. The sequence goes on along the minus strand of VMGQ01000033.1, from coordinate 10,154 downwards.
AACCTTGTGGAGAAGAAATCTGTCGATGCTCTCATTGCTCTTGGTGTGATCGTTCAGGGCGATACACACCACGCAGAAATTCTTGCGCGCGAATCTGCCCGGGGATGCATGGAGGTGCAGCTCACCTATGGCATCCCATTCGGTTACGAAATCCTCTACGTCGATCGGCTGGAAGATGCAGAGAAGAGAGGGGAAAAAGGGGCGGAGGCGGCACGGGCAGTTTTGGCTGTTCTTAGAGAAAAATTGAGAATGGAGAATTGAGAATGGAGGAATGACATTCTCAATTCTCCATTCCTCAATTCTCAATTTCATTGCCAATTGTGCTTTTAAAAGCATCTATGATACTCTTGCATCCACTCTTCCCGCACCCCCCTGTGTCCAAAGCATTTTCTGCCCTGCTTGCGGTAGTGGCCGCCAGCCCCATCATCGCTCTTGCTGGCGAACCGCTCTTTCCCGATGTCCCTGTGGATCACATCTACCGTAGGGAGATAGAAGAGCTTGTCGCAGCAAAGATTATCAATGGAAACGATAACGGAACATTTGCACCGGAACGCGCAGTAAACCGCGCCGAAATGCTTGCGCTCCTTTATAGAGCCATAGGACGCACGCCAGATCCGACGGCAGCAGAGTGTTTCCCTGATGTGCAAGGGTGGTATGAGCCGTTTGTCTGTGATGCGGCGGCAAACCGCTTCGTGCAGGGATATCCGGATGGTGATTTTCGTCCTGGCACTTCCGTGAACCGCGCAGAGGCTCTGAAGATGATCATCGGCATGTTTAAGATCGATACCGAGAAGTACGGAGTGGCAGAACGCGATATCATTAAATTTGTCGATGTCTCCACATCGGCATGGTATAGCGGTTATCTCTACACAGCTTTTAAGTCCGGTATCCTCCCGATTGCGGGACAGAATGGTGCACGGTTCTACCCCGAGTGGCCGCTTTTGAGAGGAGAGGTAGCCGCATACATTTCCAATGCGTTGCACGTGGAACTCAAGCAGGCACGTGAAGCCAGTAGCGCACCGGAGCAAGCCTCTTCAGAGGCGGCCTCTGTTGGAACGACGACGTCAGCGGCTACATCATCGACTGCAGATGTTTCCAAAACCCCTGATCGTCCATTGTCTCTGGCAGTGCTCTTTCCCTTCACTGTGAGCGGGAAATTTATCGGAAAGAAAAACTTCTCTTACACCTTCACTGTGGACACGGATGCCGTTGCCCTCACGACGGTAAAACTTACGGGCGGAGCAGGTGCCGTTACCTGTCGTCTCTATCTTATCGCTGCAACCGGTTTCAGTTCCGAGTATTACCTCGGGTATCAAGATGGTGCCAACTGCACACTCCTTACATCTCTCAAGCCTGGCAACTACCAGCTTCAGATCCAGCCAACGGTTGCTGATGCCGCGTACTCTGTCGACATGAACTTTACGACGGGCGATGGTAATGATGGATTCAAAGAAGCTAAGCGTCTCCTGCCGAGTATTCCGAAGATTGTGACGCTCTCGGGCACAAACTACGCCGACTATTATACGTTTAGTGTTCCGAAGGATGCGACGATGAAAGTCGAGATGACGCATGCCACTCCCATGAAGTGCATCGTATACGCGATGGAGGATGTCGACCTCGCGAGCTTCACGGGTCCCGAGTGCAATCAAACCTATCTCTTTACGAAGGGCACGTACATTGTCTCCGTCGGTCGCACTGCGGCAAAGGGGGCGAAGCAGACGTATACGATTACGCTGCGATAAAATTAGTCTTGTTGTGTTCATTCTCTGCGGTTGAAAAGCTATGAGCTATGACCAGTAAGCTGTAAGCTTCGTTCCCATGGTGCAATGTTCCTCCATTCCTGCTGCTCTCGATGCTCTGCGCTCCGGTCGCATGATCATTGTTGTCGATGATGAGAATCGTGAGAATGAAGGAGATCTGGTAATTGCCGCAGAGAATATTTCGACGGAGAAGATGAATTTTATCATTCGCAATACCGGTGGGGTTGTCTGTCTTTCCTTGAGCAATGTGATCGCGGATCAGATCGATCTGCCATTGATGGTCGCGCGCAATACATCACAATTGCAAACGCCGTACACCGTGAGTATTGAAGCTTCTGAAGGCGTGACCACGGGAATCTCTGCAGCGGATCGCTCGCATACAGTTCTTGCAGCAATCAATCCGGTAGCTAGGGCAGAAGATCTTCGCCGCCCCGGTCATGTGTTTCCACTTCGCGCGCAAGATGGAGGAGTGCTTGTGCGCGCTGGCCACACAGAAGCATCGGTTGATCTTTGCAGACTCTCGGGACTACGCGAGGGTGCAGTGATCAGTGAGCTTATGAATGAGGACGGCACGATGATGCGTCTTCCCGCAATCGAACTATTTTCTGCTGCGCATGATCTTCCCATCGTGACGATTGCTGATCTCATCGCCTACCGACGTCGAACAGAAACATTTATTCGGAAAGTTGCGGAGTCCAATCTGGAGACGGACACGGGCGCGTGGCATTGCTCGGTATACTGCGACACGCTCCACAATCGCGAGCATGTTGCACTCGTCAAGGGGACGATCGACCCGATGCACCCTGTGCTGACGCGCGTGCACTCGGAGTGTCTCACAGGAGATGTGCTCCGGTCTCAGCATTGTGATTGTGGTGCACAACTCGATGCCGCGATGCAGATGATCGCCGCCGAAGGTACGGGAGTTCTCCTCTATCTTCGTCAGGAAGGACGTGGCATAGGACTCACGAATAAAATCCGCGCGTATGATCTGCAACAGCGTGAGGGCATTGATACCGTAGAAGCAAACACACGATTAGGGTTTCCCGTAGATCTTCGAGAATACGGAATTGGAGCTCAAATTCTTCGTGATCTTGGTGTGGGGCATTTGCGCCTTCTCACCAATAATCCAAAGAAAATTGTCGGTCTCGATGGTTATGGATTGCATATCACGGAGCAGGTGCCGCTGCACATTGCTCCGTCATCGGAATATCAACGAAAATATTTAATTGCAAAACGCGACAAGCTTGGTCACTGGTTGCCGCACGTGTGATTGTGTAAAAAATCATTGGGAATTTGCTTCGCAAAAAATATTTTCGGAAATATTTTAACAAAACATTTTGTTGAATGCGCTGCATGAAATTATTTGCGCTCGCACAATGCGCTTATACTGAGATCCAGTTTTTATTAATTCTTTCCCCAGCCTCATCATGGTAAAGCGCAAGAAGGCAAAGAAGGCGAAGAAGGCCTCGACGAAGAGGAAGACGGCGACGAAGAGGAAGACAAAGAAGAAGAGATAGGTTTCTTCTTTTTACAAAACGCTTTCCTACGGGGAGGCGTTTTTGTTGTGGATTTTACGCCCCCACTCTCAGTCCTTCCTTTTAACTCCCCCNAGGGGGAAGGAAGCTCTGTTGCACGAGAATGAAGTGGGCTCCCCCTCCCCCATGGGGGAGGGGCTAGGGGTGGGGGCGGATGAGAGGCTTACTCTGATGAGTCTTTTTCATCCAACTTCTGCAACATCCTCTCGAGCTGTTTCGACTCTTTATGCATCACCGGATCCAGTCTCCACGCTTTCTGGAATGCAGCAAGTCCTTCACGGTACATTTCTTTCTTGCCGTAGGCTGCGCCGAGTTTGATCAGCGCCTGCACGTTGTACTGGTCTTCACTGAGCGCTTGCTTGAGTAGGACGATCGCGCCATCGGCGTCGCCGCGATCAAGATGTGCCGTCGCAAGATTGATCACTGCGGCGAGATTATGCGGATCGACCTCAACAGCTTTTTTAAACCATTGCTCGGCTTCAATCCTTCATTGTTGTATGCGGGTGAATAATCGGGTCGTACTTCTCTGGCTTTTGCATACAGCACTCTCGCTTCGACAAAATCACCGCGATCCTGCTCAAGCACTCCGAGGTTGAAATGGATCATGGCACTCTTGGCATTTTTTGCGAGTGCATCGCGAAACAGTGTTTCGCTGTCTCCCCAAAGGATGCTGCGACTGTACGATGCCCATGCGTAGGTTGGCAGCAATACAATGAGAACGGCGGTTGTAACGAGTCCGGTCATCCGCGCATGTGCTGACATTCTCAGGTGCATCCAACCGATGCCGAAGAGATATAAAAGTCCGATCTGTGCCATATAGATGTACCGGTCAGCTGCGTAGTAGATCCCTCCTGCCTTGGTGAAGTTTGCAAATGCCGGAAGAAGCATCACGAGGAAGAAGAGTGTGGAGAAGGCAATGATTCGCGTCGAGCGTAATGAAATGATGATGAGGGCAAGAAGGAGAAGGGTAGAAAGGGCAGGAAGGGCAAATTCGGGACTGAGGATCGTAATCGGTGTGCTTTGCTGGTAGATGGAAGAAATGCGGAAGGGGAAGAGGAATGTCAGGATATAAAATGCAATCGACTTACAGGCCATGAGTGCCGTTTGCATCATGCTTAGTGCTGCGATATTGCTGGTTTTTCCGAAGAGCGCTACGACAATGAAGATTCCCGAGAGGAGAAAGAACGGAATTTTCTCTTGTATCGTTTTTCGATCGATCGGACGGCCATCGCGCCAGTCGACGAGGAGGAGAACAACCGGAAGAAGAGCAATCGATACTTTCGAGAGCAGTGCAAGGAGAAAAAGGACAACGGCAGACCAGTATTTTTTCTTGGATAGATCTGTGTGGTATCTTTCCCACTGCAAGAGTGTCGCTAGGAAAAAGAAGCTGCTGAGTGTGTCTTTGCGCGCACTTACCCAGGCTACTGCTTCGGAGTTCATCGGGTGAATCGCAAAGATTAGTGCAAGGACGAATGCAACCGAGCGCGTGATGTTCCAGCGCTGGAGGAGGAAATACACCATGATGACGTTTCCACAGTGGAGCAGGAGATTCGTTGTATGAAAAACCGTGGCATTCAGGCCGAAGATCAGATGCTCGATCTGGTAGGAGAGAAATGTGAGCGGAATGTAGAGTTCCGGATCGTACGATGTGAAGACCGCCCAGACGGCGTAGGGAGAGAAGTGAAGAACGAGGGGGTTGTTGTAGACGAGGATGTTATCGTCCCAGGCGACGAAGTAGTTATTGAGGGAAGAGGCGTAGATTGCTAGAGGGATCAGGAAAAGGAGGAGTGGGGGGAGCCAGTGAGTAAGTGTTTGCCGTTTCAAGACAAAGGAATTGTATACAAAAATCGCCAGCGCGTTGCCCGGTAAACCTTTAGAATATCTCTACTGCCCTCGTAGCTCAGTTGGATAGAGCGCCTGGCTTCGAACCAGGAGGTCGTGGGTTCAATTCCTGCCGGGGGCACCACGTAAAATTGCGCGCAGCGAAGCGAGCAGCAAATTTTACGTGCCACGTGACGGCGCAGCCGTTTTACGTGGCTGCGCGCAATCACGTGGCGCCGCCATCCGATCAAATTTAAACCATACTTCTGTTGATATTAAAATCTCAACTGAGTGCATTAAGAAAACTTGCACCAGCAAATACCGCAATTCCAACTGCGCTCATTAGATTCAATGCCATGAATGCTTTCGTATTCTGAAAAAATCCTCGAAGACTGGAAGCTGTGAGTCCAATAGCAATTTGTCCGCTCAGACTTCCTAAAAAAAGAGCGAAAGCGAATGCAATAACACCTGTGAATGTTTTCATCTCTGTTAGATACCCCAGAAAACCGAGGAATATAGCTACGGTCATCGGATTATGCATCGTCAGCATATACGCAGATAGAAAGTCATTGCCACTGCCTTTGGCAGCCACGATGCGCTGTTTATGAAAATATGTTCGCAATGCGAGGTAGCAAATATGAATTGCAAGCAAAAGTAGAATTACTCCTGAAAAAAGATGGACATATACACTGTATACTTCAACAAAATAAAGCACAGATGTGCCGATGCTGAACGCAATAATTGCATAGGTAAAATCTGCGACGGCAATACCCAGTGCAGTTGCCAATGAACTTTTCAATCCTTTCGTGATACCCCGCTGTACAATGAGCAAGGCCATTGGCCCAACTGCAAATGCTAGTGTCAAACCAAAGAGGTAAGCTTTCGCAAAAATCATTGAGTATATCATACATTTGCCGTCTATAAGACAGAAACCAGCACGATTTGCAAATGGAGTATGCTCTAAGCATGTACCGCGACGACGAAGATGAAGGCCTAGCCCGCCCCGAGGATCAGTATCGCTCTGATAAAAAAGAAGTGCGCCAAAAGCGTGCGGCGGAGAGTAAAGGAAAGCTTCTCGATTTGCAGCGTGCAGTTTTACGAACCAGTGTGGGTAAAGATAAGGTGAAGCCGGAAGCCAATCGAAAAGACGAAGAAGACAAAAAAGACGAAAAGGATACGACACCGCCTGAAACATTCGGAACAAAAACGCATGCACAGCAAGAAAAGCAAGCAGTGCAGACGGCCAGTGAGAAGTCCAACAATGAACAGATGATCGAGCAGCAGAAAAAGCAGGACGCGGCGAAGCAGCAGGCAGGAGAGGAGTATCAGTCGGATGCGGGATGATGATACAATTTGTTACCGTGAAGCGACTTCTTCTTGTGCTTGCGGCTCTGCCCATTGTGGCATTCGCGCAATCCCTGCCTGACCGGCAGGCAGGACAAACCGGTGGCATCTTTCTTGATGTCCTCGGTCATCCGCATGAGTCCTATATTGAACTGCTCCGGACGCGAGGGATTGTTCAAGGCTATGGGTACGGCATTTTTCGGCCGGATATCCTCATCAATCGTGCGGAATTCTTAAAGATCCTCATGCTTGCTGCGGATGGCTCGGAAGTCTACGACGTAGAAAACCGCAGCTGTTTTCAAGATTTTCGTGGGCAGCAACAGTGGTTCTGGCCGCATGCATGTATGGCAGAACAAAAAGGAATCATCGAAGGCTACCCCGATGGCACGTTTCGGGGAGAGCAGACCGTGATTCTTGCAGAAGCACTCAAAATCGCCGCAGCAGCGTGGGACACAGGGCTTCCCACCTACATCCAGGCACCGCCCAACTGGTACGACCCTTACATGGATCTCGGCGCTGCGCGCGGACTCTTCGATTATTTTCCGTTCAATCCGGAGCATCTCCTGACACGGAGTGAAATGGCCTATCTCATTGCTCGCTTCGGAGAGCCAATCGCGTATGTAGGTTCTTCGTCCATATCATCCTCTGCTCCTTCTGCACGAAGCTCATATTCTTCAAACAAGAGCAAGAGTTCCCAAGGGTCATTCCTCTGTGGCAACGCTGCGCTCGAATCCGGTGAACAGTGTGATGACGGCAATACGGAGGACGGCGATGGGTGCTCGAGTATATGCGTGATTGTGGGGCAGCCGATCCGCCATGCAGCGCTCAGGATCGAGCAGCGTGATTTGGGATCCGTGATACACGCTGCCGGAAGCAAAAATATCACCCTCATGGCCTTCGATGCCGTCGCTTCCCGTCAAGATGCTTGGATAACGGATGTCACTGTGCGGATCGCTTCAGGAAGCGCAACTGCTGCAACGAACTATCGCTTGGAAGCGGATCTTGATGGAGACGGCACCGCAGAGCAGGTTGTCGCGACGGCTACTGTGCAGGGCACACGGCTCGCCTTTCCCAATTTCCAGGTACATATCGTGCAGGGGATACCGACCCGGTTTGAGGTGATTGCCGATCTTTCGCCAAATGTCTCTGCTGATCGCATAGGACTTTCCTTCGCGACGGATGATGCGGGATTCATTGCCGCCGTCGGCGATGAAGACGAAGAAGATCTTTCCGGTATTGTGCTGGATGCGGATGAATGCAGTGTTTCTCTCTGCTGGATTCGCGTGATCACTGCACCTCTGCGCGTCGTCACTGTGCGAACCGTGGGGAATCTTTTCATTACGAGAGACAGCGTGCCGATTGGCAGCCACCAGATCCTTGCGGGCGAACGCAGTGACACGCTGCTACGTTTGTCCTTCTATGCGACAGGGGAAGATGTCCGCGTCCGCAGTCTAGACATTGGTGGAGCCACTGCGGATACCGAGCGTCTGGAATTGTATACAGTGGGAGCATCTATGCCATTTGCGAGTGCCCGTGGATCACAATGTGCGGTGCTGGCCACAGGGCACTTCTGTACGAATACGGATTTCCTTATAAAAGTTGATGAGGAGAAAACTATTCTCGTCAAAGCCGTGGTCAAATCCGACACTGAAGGCGCAACAGGGAACGCGACGGTTGTTCTCACACTTACAGCAAGTACAGGAACTGCGCATGCCGTAGGTGCGCGCGGAGAACTTTCTGGTGTGGATCTTTCACAAAATGATGGTGATTCTACGGCAGAAGGGGAGATCTTTGTCGGAACAGCGGCTCCAGGTGCCAATACCGCAATCACGGGTGTAGCGCATGACATTGTCTTCAGCAAACTTTCCTCCATCGTGAGCGATTCTCGGGATTCCGATGACATGCCTGTTCCCACAACTTTGTCGACGATCGGCACGTTCCGCTTCTATGCTGCACAAAATCGGAACACTAAGAATGGATTGAATGATGTAGAACTGCGCACGCTTGTCTTCTCGGTAACGGCAAGCAACGTTGAGATGGATACGGATTCCTTCGTGCTCTTTAATACTCTGGATCAAAGCGTTATCGCTCCCTGCACGGCGAACCAGCCAACGAATGAAATTACGGTCACGTGTACCGACATTCATCAGCGCATCGCTTCCACCATTGATTCCGGACAGAATATTGGACTTGCCCTTCGCGCAAGCGTCCTTGATCCGCAGATTGTGGAATCCGGAAATTCGCTCCAGGTTCGTCTTACAGGACTTTCGGATCGGAGCAATTTGGGAACTATCGAATGGCATGATGGATTAGCCCTCTTTCAATGGGTGGATCTTTCGGTGACAACGGTGCGGTCGACGCTGTATCGGACACGATAAAATCGTGATTGTCAAGCAGCCATATTCCTGATACGATGTCGTCCATGATGGGATACGGATTCAGCGGCTTCGCGCCCTTCGGCTTCATCTTCATGATCCTTTGGTGGGTGCTCATCATCGCCGGGATCATTGCATTGATAAAATGGCTCTCGCGCACTTCGGGGATGCAGGGAGAGAAATCCGCACTCGACATCCTAAAAGAACGCTATGCCAAAGGAGAGATCGAAAAGAAGGAGTTTGATGCGTGCAAGAAGGATCTTTCCTGATTCATGCATGAAGCTCGGTATCATTTTGCAATCGAATCGGCAGGAGCACGTGTGGAACGCACTGCGGCTCGCGATCACGGCGCGAAAAGCGAAGCATGACGTGCGAATCTTTCTTTTGAGTGAGGGAGTGGAACTCGAGCATATCTCCGACACCGGAGACTTCGACATCTCCAAAAAGGTGAAGGACTTCACGGATCTCGGAGGTCAGATCCTCGCTTGCGGAACCTGTCTCAAGAGTCGATCACAACCCGAAAGCGCGACTTGCTCTATCTCAACCATGGCTGATCTTCTACGCATGATCGAGGAGTCGGACAAGGTGCTGACGTTCGGGTGAAAGATCCCTTGTTATAAGGAGAGATTCATGCGGCTTTTCCGGAGTTTTCGCGAAGGAGAGGAGGCGGGATTCTTTCATAGGGTGGCGGGGAGTTAGATGCAGAAATGGTACCCTTACTTGAAACATTTTTTCATACAGGAGTCTGTAAAGGCGCTGACCGGTTTTCTTGGAAGCGCAATACTTCATGTTCGATTGCTCTCCTGCCTAAGACCATGAAGAGCCCCGGTCGGATCACAATCTCCACGACGAGTGAGAGAAGAAGTCCGCCGAACATCGTTACTGCGAGAGGGCTGAGAATTTCTTTTCCAGGTTCGCCGGCACCAAGAATCAGTGGTATGAGCGCAAGCATGGCGGTCAGGGATGTCATGAGCATCGGCGTGATACGATTGAGACTTCCCTTCACGACCAATTCCTCGCTGAATGGCACATGCTCTTCTGTGGCTTGGTAGATCCAGTGCTCGATGAGCAGGATGCCGTTTCGAGCGGAGAGACCGAGCAGCGAAATAAGACCTACAAGGCTTGCAAGGTTCACGACGTTCCCCGTCAGGAGAATACCGATCATCGCTCCGAGATACGTGACAGGAATGATGATGAGGACTTGGAGGACGAAGGCCATCGAACGGAACTTGAAATAGAGCGATCCGACAATGCTGATGAGGGCAAGAAAGCTGAAGAACATAAGCTTCCGCGAAGACTCTTGCTGGCTCTGATACGTG
>VMGQ01000032.1 GCA_007376635.1 Candidatus Peregrinibacteria bacterium Greene1014_49 | reverse complement strand
CTGACTCTGCTTCTCCTCGGCATCGCGCCACTGCCACCCACGCTTCTCTGCCTCTCCTTTTGTTAGCGGGAACGCTTCCTGGGCAACGGTCTCGTTATACGCAAACGGGCTCATCGCAACGGGCAGAAACTCTCCCCATTCCCCATCCACGATCATCTTCTCAATAATTTTGGGAATGAGTTTTTCAAATTCCTCTTTGGAATACTGTTTGTTCAGGATGCAGTACTCCCCTTTCCGGATTCCGACGCATCCGAAGAGATGCTTCGAGTTGTAGCAGTGATCGCAGTACTGCATGTCAGACGTATTGGCCGTGAGGAATGACCAGAGCACGCTGTAGGCTTCCGGAAATGCTTCAACGACGTCATAACAGAGCTCGGAGTACCCCATTTCGTTGCAGTCGCCGCAGTCTTTACAGGAAACGCCGTCATACATGTACCGGCAATCCTGGGAATCGAGCGCGTTGAAACACGCGACGCACGCTTTGCAGTTTTGCAGGTAATCGCCGATGCATTCTTCGCTCTGCACCGAGTGCACTGCCTTGCGGATACAGTTCAGACGCACTCCCGCAAATTCCCGCTGCGCAGCAGAGAATGCTGCGTACGATCCTGTGCGGAGTTCCTGTGCCTTTTTTGTATATTCCTCGGGAGAATACTGCTCATTGAGAATGCAGTGACGCTTGTTGCGGAGTCCCCACGAGAACAGACAGGCGCTGCATCCGCTGCAATCCATGCAAAAGGAGCACGAAGAACAGTTACGAAGATCAGCGCAGGACACACATTGCTGGCACGTGTGGATATCGAAAGAGTCGTAACAGTTGCTGCAGTCGACGCAGCGGTGACATTTCTGGAGACTGGAAACGAAGTAGCACTCCTCGTTGTAGTCACTCGAGAAAAGTAAGTAGCAATTTTTGTTGTTACTGCAGACGTTGGTGAACTCGCTGTTCTCATTCTGGAAATAAATGAGGCTGCGGCGCGGGACGAGACGCATGAGTTCCTGGAATTGCTCGGAAAACGGTCGGTTGAAATCTACCGCGCGTCCGAAATCGAGAGGATTCCACGAATCCCCCCACCATTCGGCCTGTTCGTAGACCGGAAAAGGCTTATCCGGCGAGTAGACGGAGATGATCTGCCGTCCGGTCTTGTCGCATTTGCGGTGATACAAGTGCCTTTCGTTGCGAAATGCGAGACGACGCTGCTGCCGGCAATCAGGACAGAGTTTTGGAGAAGGAATAGTATATTTCTTCCCGCCGAAGAGTGGTGAAACCTTGTCGAGGAACGCGAGATCAGCTTGGGCGATCTCAAACTTTGCCGAACATTGGGAGCAAATCTGGTTCATGCAAATGGGGAAAAGTTGTACAATGAAGACATGTTTACCCCATACGTCGAGCATATGATGGCTAAACTGGCAACGTATGAGCATATTGAACACGGAAGTGCATGCTTCGGAAGTATCCGCGGAGCGCAGGGTGTCTGGGCGAAAGCCGTAAACCGCAAAGAATGCGAGAAAAAACTACGAGAGGTACTGGAGGAGTGGTGCCTTTTAAAACTACAAAAATTGCATGCATTTCCTGCTCTATAAGCAGTGACCGCCAAAACCATCCGTGCTATACTAGAGACATGTTTACAGCAGTTATTCATGAGGAAGACGGCATCTTCATTGCTGAATGCCCGGAAGTGGGATCGGTGAGTCAAGGAGCCTCCATGGAGGAAGCTCTTGCGAATTTGCGCGAGGCGACGTCTTTGTATTTGGAGGAGTTCCCGCTGACACCGCACCGGCATCCCTTTGTCACGACCTTCGATATGGCGCATGCCTAAGCTCCCGCGGACATCAGCATCGAAAATTCTCAAGACCTTGCAAAAGATGGGTTTTGCGATTATTCGCCAGAAAGGCAGCCATATTGTTCTTCGGAACAATGACCGAGGTTGTGTCGTGCCAAACCATAATGAGGTTGCCGTAGGAACGCTTCGCGGGGTCTTGCGACAAGCAGATATATCACCCGAGGAATTCCTGGAGCATTTCTCTGCATGAGAGAACGATGGAGTAGGGAATAGGTTCATAGAAACATTAATAAACGGAAGAGAGATAACATTTATCACAATAGATCTTCTCCGAACGATCGGGCGAATAGCTTGTTGCAATCGGTTTTCTGCACTTCGCACACTCCCGATCCCAGAGCCTCCGGGGATTGCGCACCGCAAGCCGGTTCAAGTGTCGCTGATCCGGGCACACACGAGGGATAGGCAGCTTCATCTCGCGATAGAAGGCCAGTTCCTGTGGAATGATCTTGTAGGGACGTCCGGTCACTTCACAAATGAGGATCTTTTCGCAGAAATCATCTCCGACCTGATCGATATTACTTGGCACATCTACAGGCGGCCCGAGATATTTCTCTTTTTGATCTTCTTCATGCCATCCCCAATCACGCTTCAACGCCTCTTTTTTTTCTATAGGGAAATATTCCTGTGCAACCGATTCGTTATACGCAAACGGCGATTGTTCAATCGGGAAGAATTCGCCGTACTCCCCGGTTTGCCTCATGTGTTCGATGATGCGGGGCACCATTTTTTCATATTCCTCTTTTGTATACTGCTTGTTTAATATGCAATACTTGGCTCTGCGAAGCCCGATGCAGCCAAAAAGATTGCTACTGCCCTGGTGACACGCATCGCAATAGAAACTATCGCTGACTTTGTTACAGAACTTCGAGAAGCACACGCGCGAGACCTGATACGCACCGAGATAATCGCAGCAGAGTTCGTTTTCCTCTGTGTAGTTGTTATCGTAGCAGTCTTTAAGATCCACAACCTGCGCGCAGTATTTGCAATCGTGTGACCGGTCGGCATAGAAGCTCTGCAAGACATTTTTGCTCTCATAGACGTAGTTTCCGGATACGTCCTCCACCTGCGCACTCTGCATGTAACGATGCGGAATAGAGAGGCGTAATTCCTGGAGCTTGGCCTTGAGCAATTTTCTGGCTTCCGGATGGCAAAGATCGAGCTCTGCCTTCTTCTGAAGATATTCCTCTTTACTCATCTGTTCATTGAAAATGCAATACTGCTTCTTTCGAAGTCCTGCACACCCAATGCAATCCGAGCATCCTTGGCAATCAAAGCAGAAAGAAAGATCATTGGAGTGCCAGCAATCCTGACAGTAGAAGCAGCGATTCAATTTGCGACAATCCACGCACTCGTAGCAGCTCTCGCATTCACGAACAACGAGCGTATCCACACAATTACGGGAATAGTACGGCGAGCCGTAATAACAGTTTTCCGAGTAGACGGAGCCAAAAATCAGATAGCTGCCTTTTACATTGCCGATGTAGTTGCAGTAGTCGGCGTTCTCCGAGTTCCACACAGAAAGACTGAGTTGCGGCACGACACTCTGTAGCTCCGCGTACTGCTCAAAAAATGGTCGGGAAAAATCAAAAGATCGCCCGTAGGAGAGCGGATCCCATTTGTCCGTCCACCATTCATGCGCGTCATAGACATGGATGCCCGTGTGCTCTCCAAAATTCGTGATGACAGATTTTCCCGTGAGTTCGCACTTCTGATGGTAAAGATGTCGTTCATTGCGCCAAGCGAGCCTCCGCTGTTGCCGGCAATCCGGGCAGAGCTTTGGCGCCGGAATGTCGTAACGCTTACCCGCAATCTCTGGGGAGACTCTTGCGTAGAAATCAAGATCAGCTTGGGTGATTTCGAAGGGGGCCGAACAGTGGGTGCAGACTTCATTCATTGGTTGGATGGATATCTGAACAAGAATTTATCTCATTTCTCAATGATTGACGCGTTCCTTGGGCAACGCAATCCTCATATGTACGCTCATTCGTATCCCAATACGAAAAAAAACATTTAGCCTGATGGCGATGATCTAATAAATCTATAAGTGCATTTGATAACATGCACATCGAACTTTCTTTTCGCACAGCCAACAGAGCCTCAATGCGCCTTCGCTCAAGAATAATATAATGCGTTGCAATAGGGATGCCCCGCCCATCAATCCTTGTGGCACGGTCAGCAACAAGATATGTAGCCATGTAGTAGACCTGTCCTGGCAGTTCAGGATTGGTGCTCAGGAGAGATGCCAAACAAGGAAGATCTTCTTGGGTCATAGAAAAACGCTGAGGATATGATTTGGCCCCAGCGTTTATATCCTTGCTTGACTAGTCACATTTGTCCAACAGATATTAAAAATCTTCAATAAAATGGCATTTAGACAATAATTGTAGATATAAATACTGTAGAAAAAGTTCTACAACACTGGTATAATTCTCAGTACATGATTGCTGATCTATTGAAATTAGGATTAACCGACGAAGAAGCACGCATCTATGTGGCGTGCCTCGAAATCAATGGCGGACCGGTTTCCGTAATCGCACGAAAGGCGAATGTGCATCGCGTCAGTGCGTACCACACACTGGAAAATCTTCTCGAGAAGAAACTCTTGAGCCAGTACAACCGAAACGGTGTGAAGTGCTTTGCACCGGAAGCACCGGAGAAATTGGAGCAACTCGCGCTAGAACGCGTGAACTTGGCAAAAATGCTCCTACCGCAACTCAAATCCCTGACGAGTTCAAAGGGATTTCGTCCCCGTATCCGATTTTATGAAGGTATGGACGGCGTGGAAAGAGTGTTCAATGAGTCACTCTCAAGTACCCAAAAAACAAGAACCAAAGAGGACTCGAAGCAAAGCAATGAAATTCTTGGCTACACCAACTTGAAGCAGATCGCCGAACGTATTCCCACGTTCTTTACGCAGTACACGCACCGGCGCATGAAAAACGGTATCAAAGTGCGCTATCTTTCGCCGAATACCGTGGAGAGTGTCCATGCCATTGATCCGTTTCTCCCGGAGAAATACGATCCAAACCTGATCGAAATTTTGCTCGTGAATAAAGACCAGTTCCCGTTTGATAATGAAATCCTGCTCTTCGGAAACCAAGTGGGTATCGTTTCACTGAATCCGGATGAACTGCTTGGGATTATTGTGGAAAGCGCGACACTGGCGAGGACGATGAAGGCGATTTTTGACCTCGCCTGGCTTGGGGCAACGGCGTTCGTGGCAAAATGAAGGCACCTGCCCGGCGAAGCTCCGCAGAGCGAAGTCGGGTGGTTAGGGGCGACGACGTTCGTGGCGAAATAATCAGCCGATGTTCTCCCAGAAACACTTGTGACAATAAATGACATAAGGCGCGTTCTCAGGATAGACAGAAAGCATCGACTCTTTGCATTTGTCGCATGTGCGCCGGTAGAGCTGTCGTTCGCTCCGTAGGGCCATGCGCTGACGATGGCGGCAAGCGGGACAATGATCCGGAAGAGGCAGTTTCTTTGTTGTATAGAATTCGGCTTCCTGGGGAATGACAATGAATTCCTTGCTGCATCCGCCAATGGCTGAGCAGGTGCATTTCACGGGAACGGAGGATGTTGTACTCATAATGAAGAGGAAGAAATTAAACGGCAGGAAGCACTTGGATGACACTGTCGGCTTCTGTCGCCAGACGTTGTTGTTCATACTCTGAAAGCATGTACGGCAGGAGGTTATAGTGACCGGCGTTCTGGAGTTCCTTGCGGATGGCAGCGACGCTGGCTTCATACTGGTCCGGAGGGACGGGCTGGTTGAGGATGTGATACTCCTTTCCCTGGAGGTACACGCAGCCGAAGCAATTCTTCAGATTTTTGCTGAATGCGCAGAACTCGCTCTCGCTGCAATAGTCGCAGTGGAAAAGAAAATTGCAGTTGTAATTCAGCGGCGAATGAATGCACTGGTAACACAGCTCATTCTCGAAGCAGACCGTATGGTCGCAGCAGTTCTTGTTTCCGTTCGTTTCGATGCAGAAAAAACAGTCTTCGCAAGCGAAGGAGTCATGGCAGCGGTAGCAGTTCCTGCATTCCGTGAGATGATTTCCGACACAGTCCTCGCAGCTGAACTGATGAATGGCCAGGTTGGGCGTTTTGGTACGAAGATCCTGGATACGATCGGCAATCGCCTTTCTTTGCGCGGCATTGCCCAATTCCAACGATGCACTTCGTCGCTCATATTCTTCTTTTGAAAGCTGCTCATTGAACATGCAGTATTGCTTTTGATAGAGGCCCACACACCCGAAGCAGTTGCTGCATCCGAAGCAGTCTTTGCAGTACTGCGACTCGCGGCAGTTCTGGCAGTCCTGACAGTAATCGCAGGAATAACACGATGCGCAATCGATGCATTCGGTGCACCATTCGCAGAAAACGCAGAACGTAAGACCGGAGCAGGAAACACACTTCCGGGAATACCGCGCATAATAGACATCTTCGGAATAAAAGATGCCGAAACAGTAATAACAGTTTTTGGACTTCACGGCGGTGTCCGCATACTCGCAGTTGTCGGCACCCACCTGCTTCAGATTATAGCGGGGGCTTTCGAGGAGGAGCCGTCGGAAGGATTCAAGGAAGAACATTGTTTAATGGATTGGAATCGGTCGATACACGCTATGCCCTACCAAAAAATCCGTCAATTTTCTTTGAACAATTAAATCTAGACTTCATGAATTTTTTACTAAAACAGTTATTCCATAGGTATTTTTGTGCTATAATATATGTAGAATTTCATTCTACAAATGCTGACATCCACAGACCGCCGGCGTGTAAAAGAGCAGTTGAAATTCTTTGGATGCAATGACCGCGAAACGGAAATCTATCTCCAGTGTCTTCAGGCCGGGGCGACATCGGTCCAGGGCATCGCAAAAGGCTTGAAGCAGAACCGCGTTACGGTGCACAGCGCCGTAGAACAGATGATTGAAAAAGGGCTCCTCTTTGAAAGTCGCCGTGGAAAGCGTCGTCTCATCGTGGCGGAAGAACCCGTCAGCCTTCTCCGTTTGTACCAAAGGAAAGAGAATGAGCTGCATGCCATGCGCGGTAACCTTGAACACATCGTAAGCCTCCTCGGGCCGCTGCAGTCAACCGACCAGAGCATTCCTACGGTGAAGTGTTATGAAGGCGAAGAAGGATTCAAACGTATGCTCGAGGAGACACTAACCGCCCGCGGCGAAGTCCTCGTTTTTTCCTACGTGGATCTCTTCAGCAAACTGGTCGGCGTGGAATACCTCAAAAACTATCTCAAGCGTCGCGGTCAGAAAGGCATTCATACCCGGCTTATTTTCCCAAAATGCCCCTTTGCGGATTTTGTGATCAAAACAGGAAAAGAATACCGCAATACCGTGCGATTGCTTCCGCCAAACGCGCATTGGCAATCGGGAATTTTTTCCTGGAACGATTCTCTTGCCTTGATGTCCTACACGCAGCAAAAGCTCACAACCACGATCATCGAAAACCGCGATATCGCGCACTTTTACCGGACGATCATTTTTGAATTGTGTTGGAAGGAATCGAAAAATCCTTCGTAGCACTATTACTCCATATTCAAAGCGGGATCTTGCGGCCGCAATTCCCGTGCCTTTTCCAAATATACCTTCGCTTCCTCTTCCCTCCCCTGTGCCATCCTTAGTCTATACATCTGCATGTTTGCACCGAAATAGCTTGGGTTCCATTGCAACGCTGCGCTGAGCTGCTCTTCTGCATCATCCAATGCTTTACGGGTAATGTGAATATCCGCAATGCGCACGCGCGCACCGACATACGAAGGATCCAGAGCCAGAGCCTTGCGGTAACCAATAGAGAAGAGAGGCTCCGGAAGATTGGGCTTCATTTGTGACGCTTTGGTGAATTCGGTGATGGCATCTCCAACCTGACCGTTACTGGCGTAGATATTTCCGGCCTCCAGGTGATAACTGACATCATCGCCATAGGCTAACCCTGCTCTGAGAATATTGAATGCCTCAACAGGATTACCCGTCTGGCGAAGCACAGAGGCAAGGGTCGCGCGGGCGGGAACGGAGGCCGGATCGACGGCAACACTATGAGCATAGAGAGATTCAGGCGTATCCCAGACGCGGGTTTGGTGACGAGAAAGACTAATAAGAAGAATGGAAACCATAACGATGCCGATTGTAAATATTACCTCCTCCCCCCGACCCCCTCCACCATGGGAGGAGGGGGAGCTCTGTTTAGGTACAAGGAAAGAAAGAAGTTGCACGAAAATAAAAATAATTCCAATGGATGGCAAATACGCATACCGATCCACCGCATAAAACGAGATCAGTCCTTTATGGAAGTTAAAGAATGTCGGGCTCAGCGTGATCAAGTAGAACAGCACTCCAAAGGCGATCCAGGGCTTGCGGTTGCGAAAATACCAGGACAGGGAAATAAGGGATACAAGGGAAATAAGGGATACGAAAAGATAGGCATCCAGAATGGGATCGCGCTGCTGATAAAAGACGCTGAAGCCGACGGGAATGAATATTTGCCAGAGGTAATGACCGAAGCTGCGGATGGCAACAATGCCGGTTTCGATGATGGATGTAGAGCCGACGATGCGCTCTTTTCCACTGAGGGCAATAAAGGCAAAGAGGATGGAGAGAATGAAGAATGGGGTTTTATTTATAAAGTACACACGCTTCTGTAGCGGAAGATCGCGATCTTCCGCTACAGAAGCGAACCAATCTAAAAGTATTAATATGATCGGCAGCGTCATCGCTGTAGCTTTGCTGAGCATCGCCATGAGCGCACAGAGAACACTTGCTCCATAATATATCTTCCCACGTAATCCAAATACTTCCCTTCCCCGCAGATACAACACCAATGTCAGCAAATAAAAGAATGTGAAAAGTAGATCCTTACGACCAGCAATCCAGACGACGGCTTCGGTGTGCAGAGGATGAACGGCAAACAATAGAGCTCCTACGGCGGCATACTGTTTTGTAGCGGAAGATCGCGATCTTCCGCTACGAAGCAGGTGATTCAAAAACAAATACACAAGCCATGCATTCGCCGCATGCAGCAGCACGTTCCCCAAGTGAAACCCGAATGGATCCAATCCTCCTAAGACGTGATTCAACTGGAATGATACAAACGTCAGCGGGATATAGAGCTCCGGATCGAAATGTGTGAAGACGTACCGGATGTTTGCCCAAGAAAATCCGCGGATCGCGAGGTTTTCCCGGACGAGAAGCGTGTCATCAATCGGTGCGAAATCTTGAAATAGAGAATGGCCAAAGGCAAGAAATACTGCACCGAACAACATCGTGGGAATGAGCAGGCGCCGAATCCGTGATGATTTTATCATTCCGCATTACAATAGCACTATGCCTTTCCCCGTCCCCATCCCCCCACATCTGGAACACGCTGCTCAGCAACTGGGCATCCGCATGGAAGATATCTCTGAAGCCTTCACGCGCGGATCGGGGCATGGTGGGCAAAAAGTGAATAAGACTAATAGCTGCGTGGAGCTCTTCCATAGACCCACTGGCATATCTGTACGCGTTCACGAGCAACGCGAGCAGCATCGTAATCGCGAGCTGGCGTATCACATGCTCATTCAACACATCATCGACAAGCACTCGTCGGAGGAACAAGAAAAGAAGCATGAGCTCTTTCTGAAGAAAGTCAGCAGGAGACGCCGCATGCCGAGCATCCAGAAAACGGTGCTGCTGGATAAACGTTTGCATGGAGCACTGAAGCGCAGCCGCAAGCCAAAGCAAAGTGATCCGGAGACGCATGTGTAATACAAGCAGGCATTCGTGTATGATTGCCACCTAGAGAATATGGTCATCTTGTTTCCTTCCCCTTTTTCTATGAAAAATCGTTTCCTCGCACTCTCGCTTATGGGCGCACTGGCACTTTCTTCTTTGCCCGCCTTCGCCGAAGATGCCACATTTTCCGAAAGTGATTCCTCGGTTAGCTCATCCTCTGCGAGTTCCGAGTCTATGAGTGCCGTATCGACAAGTTCTCAGGCAAGTGCTCGCAACCTCGGACAGCGCATCAAAGACAAGTGTCACAAGCTCAGCGGCAAGAGCCGTGTCCTGTGTATGAGTGGAGAAAAACTGAGCGACCGCAAACTTCCGCCGAAAATGGTCATGAAGAAGGTCATGAAGAAGGCAGTGAAAAAGAACTGCCACGACTACACGAAGAATTCACCGGAGTTCAAAACGTGCGTCGGTGAGCAGAAAAAGATCGTAAAAGAGCAGCACCCCAAAGCTGCAAAAGCGATCATGAAAATGCACGAGAATAAAAAGGGTATGAAAGGCTCGAGCTCGAGCGCTTCATAAGCAACCTACGAACCTCATTATGCAAACGCCTCCGCATACCGGGGGCGTTTTTTGAGTAACGCCTTACACTGTTTTCCCCGCCTGCAGTCTCTTGGCCAATGTCCGGAGATAACTCGTGGAAACCTTCATAGTTTTGTACGTTCCCGTATGAGCATCAAATACGCGCTTCTTTTGGATATTCGCTTTAAAAGGCCTGCGAGTATGCCGGTTGGAATGACTTCGTGTATTGCCATAAGCAGTACATTTGCCGGTCTTGACGCATCTGCGAGCCATGTGAGGCTGAAGACTACGGATGACCGTTCCGAAGGTCAATATGAAACTCAAGAAAGAATTATGAATTAGGAATGAAGAAAAAATGGCAATTCCTAATTCATAATTCTTCATTCATAATTCTATCGTGTCCGCTCTAAGACCCTCCTTCATCATTGCTCTTCTCATTGCACTTTCCGTGCACGAATGGGCGCATGCCATGATCGCCAATCGCCTTGGAGATCCGACTGCCAAAGAACAAGGGCGACTTACGCTCAATCCCATCGCACACCTTGATCTCATGGGCACGATCCTCTTTTTTCTCGTAGGTTTCGGATGGGGCAAGCCCGTGCCGATCGATCCCCGATACTTCAAGCACTGGAAACGCGACACGGCACTCGTGAGTATCGCGGGACCCGTCAGCAATCTCATTGTCGCCTTCCTCGCCTTCGGCGGACTACTTCTGCTTGCGCCGGGAGCGCTTGCCGCAGACCCCTGGGAACTCCTGATGGGGGGCACTGGCGGAACGTTTGTGGCGGTCTTCACCGATATCTTCCGTATTTCAATCGCGCTGAATCTGGGTCTCATGGCATTTAATCTTCTTCCCATTGCACCGCTGGATGGCAGCAAGATCCTACAAGTCTTTGTGCCGTATCAATACGATGCGCAGTATCACTTGTGGATGCAGCGCGGCCCCTGGATACTGCTCGGACTGCTTATTGCGGAAGATGTACTCCACATACCGCTGCTTATGGGATGGATTGATTTGGTGTTACATCCGATTCTCGTGGTGATGAGCTGGATTGCCGGCGCCTTCTAATCCCTTCAGTACTGCTACACTCCTTCTGTGTCCAAACTCTCCATCTTCACTGAACTCTGGCACTTCATGCGACTGCGAAAGAAGTGGTGGCTGCTTCCGATCATCATGATCATCGTGCTTCTAGGACTCATTTTAATTTTTGCGCAGACTTCGCCCTTGGCGCCGTTTATATATACGGTTTTCTAGGCACCGGACTCCGTTCCGACGTATTCTAGCAGCGATGAATCTGCCTGCTCCATTGAAGAAGATCTATGACGCGTGGATGAGCTTTTCGCACATCCTCGGCCGCATCATGAGCACGATTCTTCTGACGATCCTCTGGATCATCGTTTTTGGTCTGTACGCCATTGTGCTCAAGATCGTAAAGCTCTTCTCCAAAACTCCTTCAAAAGACACCTACTGGATTGATGTCAGCAATGAATCGACTGACATGCAGTATCAATTCTAATGAATAAGCCCGTCTACATCCTCGGCCTCTCCTGCTTCTACCACGACTCAGCGGCAGTGCTTTTAAAAGACGGGGAAATAATCTTTGCCGCGCAGGAGGAACGCTACACACGAAAAAAGCACGATGAATCTTTTCCAAAGCGCGCGATTGAACATGCATTAAAGCATGCCGGGATCACCGCTGCAGATCTCGATGCCGTCGCTTTTTATGAGAAACCGATGCTGAAATTCTTCGACCGTATTTTGCAGACAACCATGAAGGTCTGGCCGCGTGGATTTCTGCAGTATCAAATGGCCATGCAGGAATGGATGAATAAGAAACTCTGGATCCCACAAATCATCAAACGAGAACTTGGATATTCAGGGCAAATCTTCTATCCCGCGCACCATGAATCGCATGCAGCTTCTGCGTATTTCTGCTCAGGATTTCCCGATGCAGCCGTGGTCACTGCAGACGGTGTTGGCGAATGGGCGACGACCACGATTGGACACGGACAAGGCAATGATCTGAAGCTGCTGCGAGAAATCCGCTATCCGCATTCACTGGGGCTTCTGTATTCGGCAATTACCTACTATCTCGGATTCAAGGTAAACAGTGCCGAGTACAAAGTTATGGGCCTCGCGCCCTATGGAGAACCAAAGTACACGGAACAGATGCGGAAACTGATTGATTTGAAACCGGATGGCAGCTTCGCACTGAACATGAAGTATTTCACGTATGAATACGGACTGCGTATGACCGGAAAGCATATTGAAACACTCTTCGGACAGTCCACGCGTAAGCCAGAATCCCCTCTGGAGCAATTTCATAAAGACATCGCGCGAAGTCTCCAGGAGATTACCGACGAAGCGATGCTGAATCTTGCGAGAGCAGCGAAGAAACTGACCGGAAGCCGCTACCTCTGCCTCGCCGGAGGAGTGGCACTGAACTGCGTAAGTAACGGGAAGATTCTTCGATCAGGAATATTCGAAGATATCTATATCCAACCTGCCTCGGGGGATGCTGGAGGAGCG
Source organism: Candidatus Peregrinibacteria bacterium Greene1014_49 (assembly GCA_007376635.1). Taxonomy (GTDB): domain Bacteria; phylum Patescibacteriota; class Gracilibacteria; order Peribacterales; family Peribacteraceae; genus 2-12-FULL-55-11. The sequence continues at coordinate 6,701 of VMGQ01000032.1, read as the reverse complement.
CTGGGAGCTGCCCTTATGGTGTGGCACAACACAATGCAGGGCGATCGCCTACCACGCATGGAGCATGTGTATCTTGGTAATGCCTACGGACAATCAGAGATCGAACAATTCCTGCAGGATCAAAAGATTCCCTACGATAAAGTCCCGCTGCATGATCTCCCGCATCGCGTTGCAGAACTCTTAGAAGGCGAAAACGTTCTCGGATGGCTTCAAGGTCGCATGGAATTCGGTCCGCGCTCGCTCGGGAACCGCTCAATCATCGCGGATGCGAGAAATCCGAATAACTGGAAAAAAGTGAACCTCAAAATCAAATTCCGTGAGTCCTTCCGCCCCTTTGCGCCGACGATTCTTGAGGAGCGAACGAAGGATTACTTCGCACTGGATCGTGCTTCTCCATTTATGCTTCTTGTCGCAGATACACAGCCCGATAAACGAAGGGAAATTCCCGCAGTGACGCATGTCGATGGCTCCGCACGTATCCAGACAATCAATCGCAATCAAAATGCGCTCTACTACGATCTCCTGAAGGCTTTTGAAGCCAGGACAGGATGCCCTGTCATCATCAATACCTCATTCAACGTTCGCGGCGAACCGATTGTGGAATCGCCGAAGGATGCGCTGAACTGCTTCCTACACACGCACATGGACTTCCTGATTCTTGGGCAATGCGTTATTGATAAAAAGAAATTGCCCCCAGAATGGAAGAGGAGCAGCGAGAAATATTTGCAACAATTCACACTCGATTGAAAAACACTCTCATCAACCTCGGCCTGCTCATAGGATCCACCCTCCTCTTCCTCGGAGGCCTCGAACTTGTCTTACGCCTCACAGGAATGGTCACGGTCGGCCCCCATCCTCCATTAATTTTTCAAACGAGCAATAATCCAGAAATCAGTTATGAACTGATCCCGAACATCACACAAAAGGCATATCGATCGATCGTCAAAACTAGCACTCTTGGTTTCCGTTCCGAAGAGATCGATCCGTCACACCCACTAATTGCCGTCCTCGGTGACTCCATCACCTTCGGTTACGGTGTGGAGAATGATGAAACCATTGCCGCGCAATTAGAAGAGCAATTACCGCAATTTCAATTTTTGAATGCCGGAGTATCGGGATATCACCTCGGGCAGGAAACCGCATTATATAAAGAAAAAATAGCCGCTCTGCATCCAGCAGCAGTCATCCTCGTTTTCTACCCGAATGACATGGGAGGTAAAACGGCCTGGCTTGATCAAGACAAAGTACTCCGTGCGGAAGGTGATACCTCGAATGACCGACCGGCACTGCGATGCAATCCGCCCACAACGGGAATACTCAGCTGGTTTCCTGGCAAATGCTGGCTGGATCATCACAGTGCGATCTACGTCGCGATGAAAAAATTCGTGAGCATGCGCAGCGGTCGCGAGACGCTTCTGGAAAATCAAGAGCACAGCCGCAAAAATCCCGAGGAAGACAGTATCACTCCTGAACAAATCACGAAGTACGAACAGCAATTGGAAACATTGAGCAAAGAGCTTACCCCCTCAATGAAACGCATATTTGTGATCTGGCCGGATCGTGAACTCCATGCAATCAGCCGCCCAAACATCAGGACTCTGGCTGAGAAATACGGATTCACGGTGGTCGATCTCTATGACATCTTCGGCAACGACGCAAAAACTTTGGTATGGGACACGGTGCATCCGCATCCGGAGACGATAGAAAAGGCGGCAGAAGTGATTGCGCCTAACATGCAATGACAGGAAAATAGCCAAGAGAAAGCAACATCTCTACGCTGGCGATACATCCGTCAGCAGCTTCCTACCTTATTGCATGAAAATACCCGTCAATGAACCGGTTATCGCTCCTGAATCCAAAAAAGCGGTCATGGAGGCGCTCGAAACAGGCTGGGTCTCTTCAGCGGGACCGTGTATCACCCGCTTCGAACAGGAGTTTGCGGACTTTGTCGGCATGAAGCACGGGGTCGCAGTGATGAATGGGACTGCGGCACTCCACTTGGCACTTGTCAGTCTCCGCATTGGCCCAGGGGACGAAGTGATCGTGCCCGACTTCACCATGATCGCAACGATTACCGCGGTGATGTACACCGGAGCGACGCCGGTATTCGTGGACAGCGACCCCGAAATCTTCGCCATGGATCCAGCCCTCGTAGCAAAAGCTGTAACACCGCGAACAAAAGCCATCATTCCGGTGCATATCTATGGCCACAGTGCGGACATGGATCCGATCTTAGAAACTGCGGCGAAACACAAACTGGCAGTCGTGGAGGACGCAGCCGAAGTGCATGGAGCGACCTACAAAGGCAGGCAGTGCGGATCAATGGGGACGATGAACTGCTTCAGTTTTTACGCCAACAAGCTGATCACCACGGGCGAGGGCGGCATGGTAGTGACCAATGACGATGCGCTTGCACAGCGCGCAAAGTGCCTGCGAGATCTTGCTCACAGCCCGGAGAAGCGCTTCGTGCATACGGACTTGGGCTTTAACTATCGCATGACCAACCTGCAGGCAGCACTGGGAGTCGGCCAAATGCCGCACATTGCGGAATACATAGTAAAGAAACAGTGGATGGGACGGCGCTACCAAGAGGAACTCTCGATGGTACAAGGTCTGCGGCTTCCGATCACGAAAGACTACGCAACCAACGTCTACTGGATGTACGCTGTACTCGTCGAAGATACCTTCGGAATGTCCAAAGACACCCTCCGAAAAAAGCTCGCGGAAGGTGGAGTAGATACACGTGACTTCTTTTATCCCTGCCACAGCCAACCGTTCCTTAGTGGAAATCCGCAGGCCAAGTCATCGTTCCCGGTCACAGAGGACATCGCGCAACGTGGATTCTATCTCCCCTCCGGACTGGCTCTCACAGAAGAACAACTGACCTTCGTTTGCAACACCGTCCGCAAGATAGCTCTGCAAGCCTGATACCCGCTCCCTCACCCTCCATGATCCCCGAACCCTCCAGCATCTCCGTTGTCATCCCCTCGTATAATGAGCGAGATAACATCACCGATGCCATCGGGCGCACGGCATCCACACTCGGTGACAGTCTTCTGGAGATCATTGTCGTCGATGACAACAGCCCCGACCGCACGTGGGAAGTGGTTGAGCAATTACGCAATCCGCGTTGCCGCCTGATGCGGCGCATGGACAAACGTGGACTGGCCTCTGCACTATCTGATGGTACAAGGGCGGCCAAAGGAAAGTACGTCGTCTGGCTGGATTGCGATTTGGGAATCCCACCGGAAGATATTCTCAAACTCGTCGAAAGACTGGACGAGTACGAAGTGGCGGTAGGATCACGCTATGTGCCCGGGGGCTTAGACACCCGGCATAAATTCCGGGCATTCCTCAGCTATGTCTTCAACTTCTATACCAGAGTGGTACTGGGACATTTTTCCTTCTGGGACTGGACATCCGGATTTGCTGCAGCACGCAGGGAAACGCTTCTTGAAGTTCCCCTGTCTCCCGACGGTTTCGGCGAATACTTCGTGGAGTGGGTGTATGCCTGTCTCGAAAAGAAAGTAAAAATCATCGAAGTGCCCTACCGATACGGGCTTCGACAAGCGGGAGTATCGAAAACGGATGGGAATATCCGCGTATTCCTCAAGCTCAGCCTCAACTATGCATGGAGAGTGATACGCATTAGAATGCGCGGCAGTACGCCATCTCCATGAGTACCCCCGTAGCAAACACAGCCACCTATACCACCATCACCCGCTGCCGCGTGTGCGGATCTCCGGATATCAGTCCGCTGTATTCGCTGGGCGATCTCTACGTTTCCGATTTCGTCGAAAAGCCTGGGCAGGGCATCAAAGCGCCGCTCACAATGGTGATGTGTGAAAACTGTACGCTGGTACAACTGAGAGACACCGCCCCCCAAGAGCTGCTCTATGCCCGCTTCTACTGGTACCGCTCGGGCGTAACCGACACGATGCGCAAGGCGCTCCGGAATATCACCGAAAGCATCGAGAAGCGCATGAATCTCAAAGCCGGAGACATCGTGCTCGATATCGGCAGCAACGATGGCACGATGCTCAGGACGTACAATATCCCTGGCCTCATCAAAGTCGGCGTGGAGCCTGCATCGAACCTCGCTACAGAAGGAAAAGTGGGGCTGGAGTACTTCATCAATGATTTCTGGACGAAGGAAAATTATGACAAGGTAATCTCAAAAAAAGCCAAGGTCATCACGGCCATCGGCATGTTCTATGACATGGAAGACCCCAACCAGTTTATCCGCGATGCAGCGCTCTGCCTTCAAGACGACGGCGTCTTCATCGCGCAGCTGATGTGCCTGAAAAACATGCTCGATACCAATGATGTAGGCAACATCTGCCACGAGCATCTGGAATTCTATTCGCTGAAGTCGCTTGAGTTTCTTCTGGAGAAAAACGGGCTGACGCTGATTGATATCGAGCACAATCTGGTGAATGGTGGCAGCTATCGTGTATATGCGGGATTGAAGAATGGGAAGCCCCCCACCATGCCCGCGGGCGCGGCGGAGCGCATAGAGAAATACCGAAATGAGGAACACGATATGGATTCCAAAAAAATACACGCCGAGTTCTTCACGCGCATCGAGGAGAGCAAGCGCCAGTGCGTAGCATTCATCAAGGATGCCGTCGCCAAGGGCAAACGTGTGTGGGTCTACGGCGCATCCACCAAAGGTAATACGATTTTGCAATACTACGGGCTGGATCACTCGCTTATAGAAGCTGCCGCAGAACGCAGTCCCGAGAAGTGGGGAAAATTCACGGTCGGTACCGGTATCCCGATCGTCTCTGAAGATGAAGCCCGCAAAGCCAACCCCGATTACTTCCTCGTGCTGCCCTACGCATTCTTTGATGAATTCTATAAGCGCGAGGAACAGTGGCGAAAAGGCGGTGGACAGTTTATCGTTCCTCTTCCTCAATTCCGCGTCGTCCCATGAAAAAAATTGCCCTCATCCTCGGTATAACTGGCCAAGATGGCAGCTATCTCGCAGAACTGCTTCTGAGTAAGGGATATGAAGTACATGGTCTCATCCGGAGATCAGCAACCGGCAATACGAAGAACATTGACCATCTGCTCGACAAAATCACGCTCCATCGCGGCGATCTGGCCGATACCACCTCGCTGTATCGAACCATCAGCGCCGTCCATCCACAAGAGATCTACAATGAAGCAGACCAAGACCACGCCGGTTGGAGCTACGATCTGCCGGATTACGCTTCCGATATCACCGGTTCCGCGCCGGGGCGCGTGCTCGAGATCATCCGGCAGGTAGACCCAAAGATCCGCTTCTTTCAGCCACTAACCTCTAATATGTTCGGTCTGACGGATACGAAAACGCAAAATGAAGAAACGCCGCTCAATCCCCAGAGCCCCTATGCCTGCGCAAAGACCTACGCGTGGTCACTTGTTAAATATTAAACGGCAATCTTCTTCAACCATGAATCGCCGCGACGAACGGACTCCTATGTCACGCGCAAGATCACGAAGTCCGCGGTCAGGATATCGCTGGGGCTGCAAAAAGAGCTCCGCCTCGGGGACCTCAGCGCCAAGCTCGATTTCGGGTTTGCCGGCGAATTCATGGAAGCCGCATGGAACATCCTGCAGCTGGATCATCCGGATGATTTCGTCATCGGCACGGGAGAAGCGGTATCTGTGCAGCAGTTTTTGGAGGAAGCATTTGCACAGCTGGGGCTCAGCGTAAAAGACCACGTGGTCATTGATCAAAAGTTCTTCCGACCGGGGAAAACGAGCACGCTGATTGCGGATTATGCAAAGGCGAAGAAAGTATTTGGCTACGAACCGAAGATCAAATATAAAGAGCTCATTAAACTGATGATTGATGCGGATATGGAGGAACAGAAGCAGCTCTCAGGCGTCGATAAGTGAGAGTTCGCTCAGTAGCACGGTACGGATGTCTGCGGGTATATTCACTTGCCAATGTTTGGGCATAAAAGGCATTGGTACAAACATTTCAAAATATTGAGCATTGAATAATTCCAATAAAGGCTTGACCCTTTCGAATTCATCTTCCATAAGCTGATTACTCCCAGCAGGAGCATATATATCTGCATTGCCATCTTTGATCCCTGTAATGACATACGTGCGACCGCAATACTTCACTTCCTGACCAACAAAAAAGTGTTCGGGAGTGAGTGCCACCTCTGTGTCGTGCTGTGCATTCCCGTATGCCGGGACATCCGCTGATATCTTGATCGCCACCAGATCGTCGAATTGCTTCATACGCGGATACCGTTGCAGCGTGGGGTCTGCCTCTTCCATTGCGCGCACTTTGCTCTTCAGTGCGTCGATACCGCCGGCTCGGAGCGTCGCGACGACTTCTTCCTGTTGCTTGTGTGTATAGAGCGGTCCCGGATAGCCGCCGTCCGTGAAGAGATAGATAGCATCGCCATCTCGGACATCTACTGATCGTTCCTGAATATTGAATTCTTCATCCGGGCTTCCCTTTAAGCTTGGCTGACCTCCGGTTTTATTCTCCATGCGCCGGTTTTCTTCAATGACTTGTATCACTCTCGGATCGTCGAGCGGTTTCATGGGAACACGCTGATCAGCGGGAAATTTATCCAGATACTTGAGGAGTTCGTCCTTGCCGGGCAAAGAAGCTTTCGGATGCTTCGCACCCCATACGGCCGCAGCGATTTCATGCAATTCGACGCTCTTGCTTGTGTTTTCCGTCAGCCAAT
>VMGQ01000031.1 GCA_007376635.1 Candidatus Peregrinibacteria bacterium Greene1014_49 | reverse complement strand
GTCCTGATGTGACGGATGCTGGTACATTCGTATTCCGTGATTATCCGAGTGATGCATGGAAGACGAAGGCAATGGCGAAGTATTTCCAGGATTCCGATCTCAAAAAAGTTGCTATTATCAGTGAGAACACAGACTACGCACAGGCTCTCCGTGCTTCTCTGAAGAAAGATCTGCCAGCGGATGCAGTGGTTTTTGACGAAGTTGTCGAGCCAGGCACCAAGGATTTCCGTTCTCTTTTCACCCGTCTCAAGGACATCGATTTCGATGTGTTTGTTCCGAACCCCAACGGAGATGGCACAAATGGAGTGATGGTGCAGCAGTTCCGCGAGCAGGGTTTCACGCAGCAGATCACGGGACAAGACACTATGGACTCGGCAACCGTGGCTCAAATTGCAGGGGAAGCTGCAGAAGGTGTCACTCTCGTGAATGTGCCTACGGCAGGAGAGGGGACTTCGTATGAAACGGATTTCAAGGCGAAATTCGGCGATCCGAAGTCCAGTATTGCCTGGTCGGCCTATGCGTATGATGCTGCGAATGTCCTCATTGCAGCAATGAAGTCTGTGGGAACGGATGGAGATGCCATTCGCAATTATCTGAATACCATGCAGCCCTATGCCGGTGTCATCGGTACGTTCAGTTTCGATCAGAATGGTGATCCGGTGGGAGTGTCGTACGTTCTGAAGAAGTTTGAAGCTGGGAAAATTGTGACGGTGAGGCCTTTGCCGTTGGAATAATCGGTTTTGCGCAATCCATGCAGCGGAGCCCATAGGGGAAGATAGCGATCTTCCCCTATGGGCTTTGTGTTACCCTTCTTTCCAATGCAGCTCCTCGTAAATGCTCTCATTGCAGGTTCTCTTGCAGCCTTGATCGCTGGAGGATTGGCGCTCGTGTACGGCGTCCTTGGTGTGTTCAATCTTGCGCTTGGGCAGCTTGCCCTCACCGGTGGCTACGTTACGTGGTGGTTGCATCAAGTTGCGCATCTGTCGTTATTTCCTAGCGTTATCGGAGGATTACTGACGGGTGCCTTGATGACGTGGCTCACGTTTGAAATCTTCGTTAACCCATTTTATAAGCACCATCGATTCCTGCCGCTCGTTACGACCATTGCCTGGAGCATGATGCTCGACGGGTTCATCCTTTTACTTTTTGAGGAACGCCCAAGGAGCATTCTTCCGGGTCTGAAAAAAACATACGACATCCTTGGCGCGCGTATCAGTGTGGAGCAATGCACACTCATCGCGCTCACACTCATCGCGCTTCTGCTCTTTGCATACGTGTTTCACTACACGCCGTTCGGGCGCAAGCTCCGCGCGGTCGTACAGCACGATACCGCCGCACTCAGTCTGGGGATCAATGCGCCGGTACTGCACCGGTTCATCTTCATCCTCAGCGGCATCTTCGCCGGAGCCGGCGGCATCTTCATCGGCATCGACCAGAATCTCTCCCCAACACTCGCATTCTCCCTCACGATCAAGGCGTATGCCGCGATCATTGCGGGAGGGAAGGGGAATATCTGGGGCGCGATTCTCTGCGCGTACTTCATCGCCGCGCTCGAGCAGGTGCTCGTGGGTATCCACTGGTTCGGCGTGTTTTATGTGCCTGCGGGGTACCAGCAAACCGTTGCGCTGTTCTTCATTATCATTTTCCTGCTCTGTAAACCGAGCGGCATTTTTGCCGCACGCGCACGCACTGCATAAATCGCTTCTTTATGGCATTCGTCTGGCACCTCGTCATCATCATCGGCACCTGGCTCCCTGGAGCGCTCACGTACACGATGATTTTTGGGAAAGGGAAAATCCTGCACTTCGGACCGCTTGGGGTATCGCTCGTGACGGCGTACGCGACCTTTCTTGTACTGGGGGCAACCGGCAGTTATCCGCTTGCGATCCTGACGGGTCTCGGATCTGCCGTTTGTATTTCCGCGGTGTTCGCCTGGCTTTCGCTGCGGCTGGAGCCGGACGGATTCGGCATCATGTCGATTGCCGTTCACCTTTCCATTCTCTCCATTGTCCTGAATTGGTCTTCGCTCACGCGCGGAGCACTCGGCATTCCCCGGCTACCCCGTGCGCCGTTTCCGGCATCCCAAGAGGGATTCGCACTCACGATGGTGGCGATGTGCATCCTGTGGGTGCTCGGGATGTGGTTGCTCGATCGTTCTTCTTTCGGTCGTCAGCTCGCCGCTCTTGCCGAGCATGAATGGCACTCCGCCGCGCTCGGCGTCAGCCGCGCCCGTGTCCACTTCTTTGCATTCATGGTCGGTGCATTGGGATCGCTCTTCGGCACATTGCCGTACCACCATTACATCGGTCTGCTCCATCCGAACGATTACCAGTTTCCTGGATTGATTTTCTTCGTGATGCTCGTGGTTGCGGGAAAACCCGGAAGCGTCCTTGGCGTGACGCTCTCAACGATTCTTTTGGTGCTCCTTAAGGAATTGCTGCGCTTCGTTCCATTGCCGCCGGATATTCTTGGACCTATGCGATTGATATTATTCGGCGTGATTTTGTTTGTGGCGGTGTGGGTGAGGAGGGATACGTTGTTTCCGAAACAGAGGACGGTTTGATCTCCTCCACCCCTACCCCCTCCTCCACAGGAGGAGGGGAATGTATGTTGTTTTGTTTGCATGCCACAAGGAAAGATCCAGCTTTTTTACTTGTGAAACAGAGCTCCCCTTCCTCCTGCCTGCCCCTCGTAGCCTTGGCGTAGTGGGGTGGAGGAAGGGGTTAGGGGGATGGAGGGGTGAAGGGATTAAAGAAGAACGCTTTCTCCTGTATATTATTCCCGATGAACCTCTCCCAAACCCTGCTCGGAGTCACCTTCGGAAACCCCACTATCCTCGCTTCCGGGATCATGGGAATCACCGCTTCGAGTTGGCGTCTTGTCACTCAGAATGGCGCTGGGGGAATCACCACGAAGTCGCTCTGGCTCAAGGAGCACAAGGGTCACAAAAACCCCACGATCATTTCTACGGAGCACTGGACGCTCAATGCCGTCGGCGTTCCCGATGCGGGTCCGGAGAAAGCGCACGAAGAAATCGGGAGTTTTATGAAGAATAAACCTGTACCGCTCATCGCCAATATTATCGCGGAGTCCGTGGAGAACTTCGCGGCGACTGCCGAAGCTATCCTTCCTCTCCAGCCGGATTTTCTCGAGGTGAATATCAGCTGCCCGAACGTGGAGGACGAATTCGGAAAGCCTTTCGCCTGCTCCGCGCCCGCAGCCGCTGCCGTCACCAGGGCAGTGAAGAAGGTGAGCGGCAAGACGCCGGTTTTCATCAAGCTTTCGCCGAATGTCGACAGTATCGCCGCCATTGCCGAAGCCTGCGCAAGTGCCGGTGCCGACGGATTTACCGTGATCAATACGGTGGGTCCCGGCATGGCGATCGATCTGCGGAGCCGCATGCCGATTCTTGCCAACAAAGTTGGCGGACTCTCGGGTCCCGGCATTAAGCCTATCGCCGTGAAGTGTGTTGCAGATGTCTATAGTGCAACCAAGGGCAAACTGCCGATCATCGGCACGGGCGGTATCTATACAGGTGAAGACGCTATCGAGATCATGCTTGCGGGTGCATCACTTGTGGGTATCGGAACGGCTGTCGGTGATCGTGGCATTGATGTATTTGCAAAAATCTGCGACGAGATGCAGCTCTGGTGCACGAACGAAGGAGTGGATGAAATTGGGTCTCTCGTTGGCGGCATGCATCGGGAGTTATCCCAGCGCAACACACCGACTCGCAAGCCGTCCCGTTCAGGACAATCTCGTACATCGTAACCATATTCTATGTCTTCTATCCCTCTTCAGAGCCGGCTTCCAAAAACGTATAAGATCAAAGCAATCAAGCAGGAGACCGAAATGGTTCGCACGTATACGTTTGATGGTTCCCTCGGCGCTCGTCCCGGTCAATTCGTTATGGTGTGGCTTCCGGGCATCGATGAAAAGCCCTTCAGCGTAGCTTTCGATAACGGAGCCGAAACGAAGATCACGTTCTTTGCCGTCGGGCCGATGTCCGAGGAGTTTGCACGATGCTCCGTCGGTGATCTCGTCGAATGGAAAGCCGGTCAGCATATTGCTCTCGTTGCTGGCGGCTACGGCGCCGCTCCCATGTATTTCGTTGCCGCGGAGACGGTGCACCATGGCTGTACATTGGAAGTATTTGTGGGCGCGCGCAGCAAAGAGCATCTGTTGTATTTGAAAGAACTAGAATCCCTGCCGCATGTCTCATTACATGTTGCAACGAATGATGGGTCGATGGGGTTCAAGGGATTCAACGTGCAGCATCTCGGAAAAATGCTGGAGGTATGTCAGAGGGGAAGTAAGGGAAATAAGGGATTGAAGGGGGTGAAGGGAGGGGATTTGGATCCCATAGATCAAGTCTTTGCTTGTGGACCAGAAATGATGCTGAAGGCCGTTTCCGAATTAACCGCGAAGTACAAGATTCCTTCACAATTATCATTGGAACGTTACATGAAATGTGGATATGGGATCTGCGGCAATTGCGTGGTCGATCCGCTCGGCATCCGACTCTGCACTGAGGGACCTGTGGTGAAAAACGATGCATGCGTGAAGATCGAGGAATTTGGGAAGTATCACCGGGATGCATTGGGGAAGAAGCATGCGTTTTAGCAATTAGCACTCTCATGCAGAGAGTGCTAGACAAGCATTCAAGGATCAATTAGAATGGGGTTGTTCTATTTCTTCCCACCACGTTTATGATTTCCTTCGGTGGAGGTTGCTGTGGTTTGCGCAACTATGGAGGCGGATGCTGCAATTAATATTGTGCATTCTCCGAAAGCGGCTGGCAGCAATGCCGGTCGTTTTTTTTAGGAAAAAATCTTTCCCTCTCCCCGCAGGGGAGAGGATAGGAGAGGGGATCAACACAACAAGAAACATCAAATCGTTCACCATGAGACGCATTGCTCCTTAGCTATGTACCCGATCGCGTTCTCTCATAAGCGAATCTCCTGTTCCACCCAAAACACTTCAATTGCTCGTTGCATCCGCGCCCCTCTTTCTACCGTCTTGCGGTCTCTCTCTTTTCCATGCACCGGAACATTGCGTTCTGTGCGGATCCGCAAAAGAAGTAATGCATGGAGAAATAGTCCGCTCAAAATCAGAATCATACCAAGGATGATCGTGATCCCTGCAGCCGTGCTTGTGCCGGCCAGTATCGGAGCTGCAGCGTGGGGAGTGGCCGCAATCATTGCCGTGATTTCTCCCACAACCGTCTCTGCAGGAACCAGCGCAACAGTTCCTTGTCCGCTGAGATTTCCCAAAAGATGCCCCACTCCGCCGAGTCCGAGCAGTGTGAGACCCATCAGGATCGACCCTGCGGCAATGATCTGCAGAAGACTGAAATCGATGCTGGGATGTGTATTTGACATATATCAGTAATATTATACAATATTCTTTAATCCTCTGCAACCTCCAAAAATCATTCGGCTTCCATTCCGAAAGGTAGAGATTCTGATTTGGCAGCCCCAAAACTCCGAATCACAAGCCCTTTGTTGGAAACTTTATTGGATTGGTACAAGGTCTTGAAGGACATGGCACCCATCACAATCGCAGCGTAAGAGTTGCATCTTAGACTGTTGCTCAACGAAGACACAGCATAGAATTAGAGCATGAGCAGCATCCCCCACGAACGCATCGGCGAGTACATGCACCAAGCCTTGCTCGTGTTGAAGGAGCACGGCGGATCGCTACAGTCGAAAGAGGTAATGCGGGTACTGAGCGAGCGTCTCCGCCTGAACGAGTACGAACTCGCGCGTTATGAGAAGAGTGGGTACGTCCGATGGGAGTCAGTATTGCACTTTTACTCAATTGGTCTGAAGAAGGCTGGTTGGCTTCGCAAGCAGAAGGGCTACTGGGTGATTACGCCCGAAGGCGAGTCAGCTGCAAAACTGCTGCCACTCGATCTCTATAATAAGGCGAATGTTGCTTATGCAGCATGGCGAAAGGCAAATCCGAAGGAGCCGGAACCGGAGGAGGCTTTGGAACCGGCAGAGAGCACGACGAACTCCATCACACTGGAACAAGCAGAATCCAACGCTACTGCGGGAATCGAGGAACATATTCTTAATCTCAATGCCTATGAGTTCCAAGATCTCGTGGCAGCCCTGCTGCGAGCAATGGGCTTCCATATTCCCTTTGTCGCCTCAAAAGGCAAAGATGGCGGTGTTGATATCGTGGCGTACAAAGACCCTCTGGGCGCACAGCCGCCACGCATCAAGGTGCAGGTGAAGCACCGGCAAGAGAAGTGTGGACCACAGACGGTGCGTGAGCTGTTGGGAGTTATCCGTAAAGAGGGAGAGGTCGGACTAATCGTTTCCTCAGGCGGCTTTACAGCGGACGCCCTTGTTGAGATGCAGAAATCGCCAGTCCACATTGAGGCAATTAACTTGAGCAACTTGATCTCGCTCTGGCAGGAGCACTACAACAAGCTCGACGAGGAGGACAAAAAGTTACTACCTCTACGGTGGATTGCGTTTCTCGATGAGGAGGAATAAAGCTGCAAGCTTCTACTTGCACTTACATTCAACCTTAATGCCCTGACTGTGAATCTGGGCTGAGATTTCAAGGGCAGTGGAATGTGTGTAGCCAGCTTCAAGCAATGCATTATGTAAAACTGCAAAGTCATAACCAGCGCCCGTTAGCCCTTCTGTCTTGATTGTATGTTCTTGAGCCATAAAAAATGGGGTGAAGAAAGAAAAATTACTACTTTTGGCGATTGTACGGTGACTGATTTGTCGGATCGAGCGAAACACCGAGCTCTGCAGCTTTGCTGTAGATTGCATCTTCGGAGCGTCCAAGCTTCAATCCAATTACGCGGGTTGGGGTGTTACCCGAGGCAAGTTTTGAAAGCTGTTTTTCAGCAGTTGGGGTCCAATGCTTGCCGGCATTTCTTGTGCTCTTTGGCATAAATATAGTGGGAATGGCTTGCTCCTGCGGAAAGCCATGATAAAGTGTTACAGAAGCGTTCACATTGTAATGTGGTGCTACACTCCCGTCAATATGACTTCTTCTCTTTCCTCGCCTCAGGCAGAAATTCTCGAATTCTATAAAGATTTTGCTAGAAAAAATCAACGTGCCCCTAGCATTAGAGAAGTTGCGTCTTCTTTGAATCGCGAACCAAGCAATATCCATTACCATCTAAAGCATCTGGAACAGCTTGGCTTGCTTGTACGCACAGGCGGATATCGTGGTGTTCGTCTCGTTAGCAAATCTAACAAAGTTATTCCTTTACTAGGTACAGTTTCATGTGGAGAGCCTATCTCCATTTTTGAAGAGACAGAAGAGTATGTTCATGTGCCTGAAAATATGCTCATCGATGGTCATGCGTATTTTGCTCTACGTGCTAAAGGTAACAGCATGATTAATGCTGGCATATCTGATGGTGATACGTTGGTCATCCGCAAGCAAACGGATATCGATGATGGAGATATTGCGGTAGTCGCGACGGGCGATCCTCCTTTTGAAGCAGTAACCTTAAAAACTGTTTACCATCGAAAGGAGGCTTTGCTATTAAAACCAGAAAATGATCAATTAGAGCCTTATATTGTTAAGAAAGGACAAATTAGAGGAAAACTTGTAGGTTCCATACGAACCTACGGAAAGTAGTTATTTTCTGCCATCCGCTAAAGATTGTTCCATTTTCTGATTAAAGAACATACAGCCTCGACTCGCTTCTTAAAATCGAGAATGGATTTCAATTCTTCCTTGCTTGTGATGTGCTGGCAGATCGCATCTGCAAAGAGAACTTTTTTGCCCCTAAACTTATTGCCATCTCCTTTGCGTATTTTATTCAGATATGATGCAAAATCCTGATATTGTTTCACACGCTTTAGACCAGTTATCTCTGGATATTTCTTCCGCATCGCAGAGAGAGGAATGTAGTTTTCAATCTCGCGTCCGTTTGTGACCCATGAATAACCACCTATAGCCTCAATTTCGGACTTGATGCGTTTCTTTGTCGTATTAAGTCTTCCAGCTTTATTTCTCTTATCACTGTCCATGAGTAAGATCGCGTTTTTATTTACTCTTAACATATTAATTTCATTCTCGTCAGGCTCCACAGCTGCGGAGAGATGGGACAGAAGCCTACCGCCGTAAAATATGCATTGATAATGTGCCCCCTCTTTCAGCTTACCATCCGAGCACAGACGCATCCATGTATTGAAATAGAGTCTGTCCGACGGACCTTCAACCCATACAATACCGTTTGCTTGGAGTAGGTCACTTGCCCGTACATCCAGATCGTCCATCACCCCTCTATTGTGTATGTATGTCTGAACCCTTTTAGCACATGCCTGAGTACTATCATGCGTAGTGTGGATTATTTGAGCTTTATCGTCCTTGCTGAAAAGATCGATTACGACATTGGAATGTGTTGTCAGGATGAAGCAACAATCCTGTTCGATCGCGATCTTCCGAATGTAGTTCAGGAGTCGTCTCTGCAAGCCTGGATGCAAATTATTCTCCAGTTCCTCGAAGGCAAAAATATATTCATTCAACTTTTTCCCGTGAAATTTAGGAAGCAAGATGAGATGCACCAATACAAGGATAATAGTTTTTAGACCGCTTCCAGATTGCGAAAGGGCAACAAAGCCTTTGTTGGTCTCTTCAAGAAAAATTTCCCATTCGTTGTTATTTTGCTGTCTGACAAGAATACGTGTAAAAAAAGAGTCCGGTTTGCATATCTCATTAAGTGCATTGAGTAAGTCAGCTTCCACCGTTGAACGCTCTTTGTTAGCCTTGTTGTAGAACATCTGAATCATATTCGTCGCACCGCGCCCG
Organism: Candidatus Peregrinibacteria bacterium Greene1014_49; assembly: GCA_007376635.1. Lineage (GTDB taxonomy): Bacteria > Patescibacteriota > Gracilibacteria > Peribacterales > Peribacteraceae > 2-12-FULL-55-11. The sequence continues at coordinate 5,780 of VMGQ01000031.1, read as the reverse complement.
TTCTCGGTCATATCTGTATGTGAACCATCTGTCTCAGGCATGATATCTCTATCAGCAAATAATCTCCTGAACACCTTGCCCACAAAGGGATTCCCGATGCTTTCGACGAGTCTCTGTGCGTACTGAGTTTGCACGTCTTTAAGTTGGAAGGGTGGGTCAATGCTGACAAATTTTCTCTCAGTCGGAGTCAAATGAAAGGTAATTGGTTTTCCGATCCATTGAGAAGCATATCTGAAATGATCACTGCCAATGACGCCATCCGATTTTCCAGAAGGAAACACTTTTCGTATTTCCGCTTCTGTTAGCTTCTTCGTGATATGTACTTCTGGATTTTTACCTCGATGACCGAGTTGAAAACCAAATTCCTTTATAGAGATGGCAAAATCAACTAGCTCAATAAGTGCTGATTTCCCAGTATTGTTTCTCCCGATGATGATGTTCACGGGATAGAGATCATCGAAGCCAACAAGGTCGTCTCCGAAGCATTTGTAGTTCTTCACTTTAACCGATGCCTCCAGTGGGTAGCTCATGTACAAATAACTTACCACATCCCATAATAAGGAAAATAGCGAGTGTGCTCCTGCGCACATGTTAATTCTCAAAAGGAATGCTTCAGGCAGACATTGCTAAAGCTACACACAGGGGCATAATTGATATGCACCTGTTCTCCACCGATTGAGCGACGCATATTTTGTGTCTCTGAGGAAAGCCCCCGAAGGGGGCGCTGCTGACTTCGTTCAGCTTCCTCAGAGTTCGCTCTGGAGAACTGGTGCAACGGAGCACAGAGCGTCCCCTTGAGTGAAATTGAAGGGAAGCGAGGTGATCCGTCACCTCCTTCCATCCTCAATATGATGATATCTTCTTGTAGAAAATTGGTTCCTTTTCTCTTGATAATGGTTTTTGTTCTTTCTGGGTGTATCCAATCCAATAAAATAGCCCAGTCCAAAGATGATCAGCAAACAAAAGTATCATATATCGTTCGCTCAATAGAAAGTCACTATGAGTTCCCTAATGCAAATTCCGATACCGAGCTTACTGTCTATCTAAATGGAAGTGATGGGCACGTGAAAAATATCTTTTGTCATTTCCCGCCAAGTTTTCACTTTGATGGGAATATGACAACACCCCAAATTGAACTTGCGAAAAATGCCCCCTCGAAGGAGAGCATTCCTGCAGCAGCAATGAGAATAACCGAGCTGAGGAGATCAGAAAATGATGAGGCAGCTATGCAACAATTTGCGGCAGAGGATGATGACTTCAGATTATTTGTTGATTACATAATGGAGCGCTTCAATGGTAATTCTCTTGAAAGATTGAAAATGCCGACTTGGCTTCTTGATAACTACTATGAACAGTTAATTGATGAAGATCTTTCGGAAGCTGTAACAAAGAAGCCCGTGCTAAGCCTCACCGGATTAAAGAAAATTCAAGTTATCGCTGAGCATAAAGAATACCAATATGAATCATATCTATGTGAAAAAATTGAGTAGCATATTTTCAATAAGAAAAATTGCCCCCTCCATCATGAGTCCGCTTGATCCCCAAGAAATAAGCCCCAATGAACTCTTCGAGTATATTGGAGAGCTTCAAGCAGCATTAAAATTGGAGCGTGATAATTTTTGCGCTACGGCATCTCTTGCTCTCAAAAAGAAACTGCAGGTAACAGCCAAACTATTTGAGGAGTGGATATCAGATGTACCTGCATACACATTTCATGAGCAAATTTTCGAGTCTCCCAAATATGCAAAACATAGAAATATGGGACCCAAAAGACTTATGAGGCGCTTACAAAAGCTCGATGAAGATCGCACTGCGCTTAGGCAAGAAGAGGCGGTCATTTGCCGCTTGATTGGTGATTGGGCAAAGCGGATTAGTCGGCATCTCTAACCATGTCCTGCAAATCGCATATTAACGTTCCCATCTCGGAGAAGGGGCACTGTCTCATGTAATGGACGAACGTGCTTTGTAGGATCGTGTACGAGCACTGGTGAAACAAGTGTGCGTATCACCTGTGACGATTTGCTAATAACAGATGAGGGGAACTACCATCCCTTAACAAGCTCTTGCGCGCATGCGCGCATATATGAAGATCACATGGTTTTGTTGCTGCCGAGACGTGCATTTACATGAGAAGGTGTAATCTGACTCTTAATGAGTCAGCTTCCATATTTTATGAAGGGGAAAATAGGAACGAGCGAGGAAGAGCTATTGGTTAGAAAAAATCCTTCCAATAACATCATTGATGTGACCATAAAGCTAAGAGGTGAATTGGAAATTGCAACGTACAAGGCACTCTGTAGCCTTTTGCCTAATATTGGAGACTGCGTAAACTGGGATGAGGTATGGACGGAGATAAACCCTAACACCGAATTATTGGATAAAAAAGCGAAGAAGGGCATTAAAAATCGAGTAGATGCCATCAACAAGAAAGCTGGTAGAAAATTATTCGGCTGGACAACCGGAAATATCAAGCGAGTGCATACATAAAATCCACGACTAATAGCGACTATTAGTAAGGCACCTACGTATCTATGTGGGTGCTTTTTCCTTCCCCCACTTCTTTATGAGCTATTTCGATGCAGCACTGGCAATGCCCGACCTGTCATCGCAGAAGATCCTTGTGATCTCCTTCGAGCCAACGTGGTGCGAGGCGTACACGGGCAGCCAACCTCGCCCCAAAGGCAGGCTTATACCCCTTTCCGAACTCAAAATATGGCTTCAGAAATAATAAATCAATCCAACGGCAAGTGCGATTTAGTGAGTTGGCGCGAGGTGATCCGAGAGAATTTCCCCGATCTCCTCATCGCTGCAGAGCTTGCTCTCTGTCTCCCGGCACAATTACAGCTTCGTGATATTCGAAACTGCTTCGCGCTCGTTCTCACAGGTCAGTCGAGTATCGGAAAAACCATCGTCATAGATTTTTTTAGAGGCATAAATGAAATCAGCTACTTATCCGACTCCTTCACTCCCTCATCCTTCTTATCCCATGCTGCAAAAATCTCAAAAAAAAATCTAGGTGAGATCGACCTACTTCCACGCATACGAAGAAAAGTCATGCTCGTGCCCGATTTGGCTCCACTCTTCTCTCTACGAGAGGATGACCTTGTGAGAAGCCTCGGTGTTCTGACGAGAGTGCTCGATGGGCAAGGGCTATCAACGGATTCAGGTCAACATGGCAGACGATCTCTTGAGGGGGACTACCTCTTCATGATGCTCGCAGCTACAACCCCAGTAACTCGTAGGGTATGGAAAGCCATGTCTACATTGGGACCGCGCTTGTTCTTCTATTGGTTGCCTAAGAAAGACAAGGGCGTGGAAGAGCTTGCGCAGCAGAACCGAGACATCAATTGGAGCGATAAAGTGGATCTGTGCCGCGGTGCAACCAGAAAATTATTAATGAGGCGGAAAGAGCAATATCCGGAAGGAATCAGTTGGGATAAGAGCGGCGATTCAATGGAGCACCTGAAAGCCATTGCACAAATGGCACGACTGCTTTCCCGTTTGAGAGCAAAGATTGAGATGGAAGATGATGGAGAGAAGAGAGAGTGTTGTGCTTTTGAAGCTCCCGACCGGATTAATCAATGCCTCTACAATCTAGCTCGCGCCCACGCAGTCCTTGATGGAAGGCAACAATTAATTGAAGAAGACCTGTTCTGGCCTCTACAAATCGCCTTGAATTCCGCACCAGAGCAGCGTGTTCAGCTGCTTAGTGGTTTGCTAACGCATGAAGGAGCGATTCGCACATCGGAAGTGGGGAGTCTACTCGGTATCACAACCCCCGCATTACACACGCACATGGGCAGGATGTGCACAATCGGACTCTGTGAAGAATCGAAAATAAACGGGGAAAATGCCATTCGCTTGAAAGAGGAATTTCGTTGGTTCCTCGGCGATGAGTGCTTACAAATCCTCTACAGCGCGACGTCCGAAAAACTTAAAGGAGCTTTAAGCGAATCAGACCTCGTGCCGCCACTCGCCCCTTCCCCATGCTAACCACTGAACAGTGTCGGCAGATTCTTGGCGAGAAGGCGAAGCACCTTACAGACACAGAAGTAGAGGAGCTGCGCGATCTTCTCTCCGCATTCGCGGATGTAGCTCTTCAACAGCCGCTCAAGGAATATTTGCCCAATCCCACCAATGACTGAATTTGACATAGTATCAACTCCTTGCTCTGATAACTATAAGGGAAGAGCATTGAAGCCAATGGCTCCCGAGCAAGCGGTTTCTATCCTGCGCGTGTCCACGCGGAAGCAGTTGGATGAAGGCGACGGTATCGAAAACCAGCGCCGTGCGAATAATGACTACATACTTCGAAAGGGGTATACGCTCACCAAAGAAGTAGTGATAGCCGAGTCCGCGAGCCTGGAACTCAAAGAGCGCGTAGATTTAGATGCGGCACTGACCATGATTTTCGCTCTGAGAAAACAGAAGAAAGTGGACACAGTGGTTTTGTATAAATCAGACAGACTTTCGAGAGGGGGAGGCCAGGAATATTTCACCATCAAGGCGCTTCTCGTTAAGCATGGTCTCCGTGTCGAATACTCCACAGAGCAAATTGACGACTCGGCAAGCGGAGAACTATTAGAGCATGTCCTTGCTGGTATCTCGCGTTTTGAGAATCGTCAGCGTACGGATCGCACCATCGGCACGGAGAAAATTTTGACGCAAGATGGCTTCTGGTGCCGCTCTGCTCCAACCGGATTCGAGAATGCGAGGGATGAAAACAACAGACCAATCCTCAAGCCCACTTCCGACACAACTCAGTGGGAGTTGCTGTGCTACGGACTGCGAAAGCAAATGGCGGGTACACACACCATCACTCAAGTAGCCAACGAGTTGCGTTCCAAAGGCTTATGCACCCGCACATATCGAACGCGGGACGGGCAGGTGAAGCGAAATCCTATGACGGCTCAAGCATGGACGAAAATCTGTCGAAGCCCTCTCTATGGCGGGATGCTCCGTTCGAAGTGGACGGATGGAAAACTTATTCAGGCGAAATTCAATGGGGCGCTGACACCCCATGAATGGAGCCACTTGCAGAAGGTACTCGGTTTGCAGGGAAAGGGACTGGTAGTATTCCCCCGTAAGAAGCTTAATCCCCAGTTTCCCTTGCGTAGATTCCTCCGCTGCTCGCACTGTGGTTCACCTTCAACGGGATACCCGTCCTACAATCGGCATGGGACATGGTACTACTACTATGGCTGCCGCAATAAAGCCTGTGAGGGTTTCCGCATCACGGCACAGGAAGGACAGAGGGCATTCGTCGCCTACCTCAAAACCGTCACACCATCCAAGGAGTTGCTTGAGCTCTTTCGGGAAATAGTCCTTGAGAAGTGGGACGAGAAATACAAAATGCTCACCCGCGAGAGCACTGAATCACATCGAAAAATCCAGAATCTGAAAGAGCAGAAGCAAGCCCTCATCGAACTGATGAAGCAGAATCATACGAATCTTGAGCTTGTGGAAGAGCTTCGCAAGGATTTTGAACGTGTGAGCAATGAGTACACGCTTGCTACGATGGAACGTGACTCAAAGGAGACGAAAGAGGTCGATGCGGAAAAGGTCATAAATCACTGCATCGGCTTCCTCGCGAACTCTTACAAACTCTGGGAGATGTGCAGTGTGGAAGACAAATACCGCCTACAATCAATCATCTTTCCTGATGGTGTGACATACGACGGACTTCTCGGTAAGCAAGCCCTCAAAATTTCGCTTGTGTACGCGGCAATTCAGGAACTGGATGCCCTTCAACATTGCTTGGCAGCCCCACAGGGAGTCGA
>VMGQ01000030.1:12426-23150 GCA_007376635.1 Candidatus Peregrinibacteria bacterium Greene1014_49 | reverse complement strand
GTCATCGGACAGGAGCGTGCGATCAAAGCCGTAAGTGCCGCGATCCGTCGCAGCCGCGCAGGTATTCAGGAAGAAGGCAAACCGATCGGCTCGTTCCTCTTTCTCGGACCCACAGGCGTGGGAAAGACCGAGCTCAGCAAAGCACTGGCATCACTTCTGTTTCATGATGAACGTCTGATGACACGGATGGATATGTCTGAATATGGCGAGAGGCACTCCGTCGCCCGACTCGTGGGAGCCCCTCCGGGTTACGTGGGGTATGAAGAAGGTGGACAACTCACGGAAGCAGTTCGTAGACATCCGTACACAGTGATCCTCCTTGATGAAATCGAGAAGGCGCATCCCGAGGTCTTCAACATCCTCCTGCAAGTCCTTGACGACGGCAGATTAACGGATGGCAAAGGCCGAACTGTCGATTTCCGTAACGCCGTAATCATCATGACCAGCAATCTGGGCAGCGACATCATCATGCGATTCGCTGAGGAGAAAAAATCAAATCATGACGGAACAATTCTGACATCGGTATTTTCTCCTGAGGGAGAGATTCAGAAATTACTGAAAGCGACCTTTCGGCCGGAGTTCCTCAATCGCATCGATGACATCATCGTTTTTGACCCTCTTACAGAAGGGCAGCTCCGCAACATCGTCGATCTTCAGATTGCCAAGGTACAGAAGCGACTTGAGGATAAAGGTATATCTATTTCCGTGACCAAAAAAGCATTAGAGCATCTTGCGAGTGAAGGCTACGATCCAGCATTCGGTGCCCGACCGCTGAAGAGACTTATCCAGACGACGATTCTTGATGAGCTAGCACTAGAGATCGTGGAGGGTAAAGTGAAGGAGGGGGATACGGTGGTCATCGACGAAAGCAAAGGGAAGATTGTGATGCAGAAAAAATAATCTTCACACTTCGTAAGATTCGCGCACAGGCACAGCAATCACCTGTCCCGTGTGCCCTGTAGCTTCAAGGAATCGGGCAATCCCCTCCTGAGAGATCACCAATGTTGCGGTATTCACGAGAGGATGACATTGCAGAGACTGTGCTTCAGCGATCGACATATCGAAATACACGGCAACTGCATGGTCTGTGTCATGCATCAAACCGAGAATGGTCACGGATCCTGGCTCCACTCCCAATAATTTCTTGAGGCGCTCAGGTGATGCAAAGGTAATCTTGGACCAGCCGAGCATGGTCTTCAGAGCCTTCAGATCGACGCGTTTCTCATGACCGACAACAACAAGAGCATGTGTGTCTGTGCGCGGGTCATAGATGAAGAGATTTTTTGTGGATGCACCCGGCATAGCAGGAAGCAGTGCCGATTCTTCACAAGTGAAGACAGCGGGATGATCAAATCGCGTAAAGGTGATGCCATGGGAACGCAGAAATTCTTCAATCACCTTTGCATGATCGCAGCTGGTGCAATGCAATACCAGTCGCCACCGAAACATTCAACGACTTCTTTTTCCCGAGCATAGGAATATGCACGACATCATCACAGAGCTTCAGAATTTCTTCCGGCACGCCGAGAACTTCATGGCCGACAATCAGGCAAGTTTTCTCGTGCGGCACATATTCGTCTAAGACGATGGAACGATCCGATTGTTCAAGGCCAACAATCCTCCAGCCTACGTTACGTAATTGTTCAATAATGGATTTTAGATCCTCCACTTTCTCCCAGGCAATCCATTCATCCGCACCAAGAGCAGTCTTGGCGATTTCTCTGCGCGGCGGGGTTGCGGTATACCCGGAGAGAATCAATTTCTCGACCGCGAAACAATCGCAACTGCGAAAGAGCGCCCCGATGTTCCAGAGGGAACGGATGTTGTGAGCCAAGAGGATTATTCTGCGATGCATTTATAAGATGAAAATATATTGACTCCACTCCTCTAAATTCTAACATGTCAACATTATGAATAGCATGCAGATTTCAGATGAGGGAGTAGCATTGATACACGGTGAACAAGGAGTGGAGCAAAGACATCAGGAAGATAGAATCTTGAGAAATTTATTGGGAACAATGGCAGTCGATGGATACGCTTATGATGTCAGAGACATTAGCAGAATAACTAAAATTCCAGTTTCAGAAATATTACGCAGGAATGATGAGATTCAAAATTCAAGCCAATAAGGAAAGTGTCGACGCATGAGGATTTCCAAAGATCTCCAGTAATATTTATGCATAGCATCGGTAATTGACACCATTTGCATACATGATACTTTACTACGCTGATCCACGGTGGCTCAGGATGATCCTTGTCAACGTCGTGCCAGCTCAGAAAGGAGGATTCCAGTCGTTGGTCGTATTTTTTCTAGAGTGTCCCTAGCTTTGTCTCAAACAACGGAAAGTGAGAACTCGAATCATGCCAAGCTATCTGGTGTTCATTTTGATGACAATCGTATCCTGGGGGATGTATGTCCCCATGGTTCATGCCACGACTGGGATTCTAAAGTCGTCGCTGCGGACTTACGTCCTGGTGTGCGCGGCGTATTTCTTTACCGGCGTTATCACAACAGGGGTGATGATTGCCAAGGGAATGAGCCCGCTGCAGTGGGACGCGAAAGGTAGTCCGCTTGGGCTCTTCGCTGGTGCCCTTGGTGCCATTGGTGCGTTAGGAATCGTTCTTGCTGTCCTGAACGGCGGCAAGCCCTACGTTGTTGCACCATTGGTATTCTCCGGAGCACCGCTTGTCGCCACATTTGTCGGGATGATGATGCACCCACCGAAGACGGCTGCGGAATGGCCGTTCTACTTCGGGATTGTGGGCGTTGCCATTTGCACCGGCATTACAATGTCCTACAAACCGCAATGAGCCGTTGGCCGACTACATGACAAGGAAGCCCGCGACCACGTGTCGCGGGCTTTCTCTATGTTGCTAGATAAATTTCCTAAGCGACGACGCGTGCGGGTTCCCAAAAATCTCCAACAGGTCATTTGAACACATTTTTTGTTCATCTATTCCATGTATTACATAACAAATACCAGGATCTCCCTGTCCCTCAAAAGGTTCATCACGCCGGAGGATTTTTAGACCGTCTAATACGGTGGAGGTGGATTCCTCTTCGTGCTTGGTGGCGCTGTTCCAACGGGTGAGACGGCACACCGTGCCGTCTCTACCAACACGACGCACGAATGCGATCTCTTTATTCGGATTGAAATTTCCAATGTGGCGCAAATATTCTGATGGCTCTACTTTCAACGGAATATATTTCAATTGTTTCAAAAGCAACGCAGGCGCGATCCGGCGCGCAGCCGCTTCGACGGTGCGCTCTTCATTGTTGGTAATAACGGTATCGATAAATAATTCAATGGATTTGGCTTCCTCAAGAGGCAACAGAGCATTTGTGCTTTGTGATTTGATCCCTTGTTTGTTTCTTGTGTCTTGTATCTTGCTTCTCCCACCTTCGATCCATTTCTTCATCGACACAAAATACGGCGCACCATTCGGCGTTCGCTCAGGATGTGGCATCAGAGCCACAACATTTCCTGCGGGATTACAGATGCCAGCAATGGCATACATCGCACCGTTGGGGGTGACTCGTGGATCCTCGGAAATGTTCCCCTCTTCATCGCAGTACTGAAAAGCAATCTGATCGTTCTTCTTGAGTTCCTGTAGCAAATCCTTGTCACGTGTCGTAAATCGCCCTTCCCCGTGAGCGATCGGCAAATGCATGGTTCCCTCCCAATCGGACGTCGCGCATCGATCCCTCTTGCATGCGGGTGTGATCCACACCCATTCACTCAGGAAACCCACGGCATCCCCTGAAACGACATTGCGCGCAAGGCTCATATCCAAGCCTTCACCGAGGGGAATCAATCCGCTCTCCACAAGAATCTGTGCACCGTTGCAGTTCCCGATGACGACTTTTCCCTTCTCCGCTTCCTGCGCGATGAACGCCATCAAAGGATCACGGGCAGCGACCATGCCCGATCGCCCGCGATCTTCATAGCTAAATCCTCCGGGGATGAAGTAGCCGTCGACATCGTTGAGCTTGGCTCGATCATCGTTCCAGCGAAAAAACACAGCTTCCATGCCAGCCTGTTTTACGGCACGCAGAGACTCCACTTCGCAGTTATTGCCGGGAAAGGACACAATTGCAATGCGAGGACATTTCATGCTCCTACTGTAGCGCAACAAAAAAACATTGGCGATTTGCTATTTGCGACTTGCGATTCAATCGCAAATAGCAAATCGCCAATGGCAAATCGTCATATTTTCATGAGTTCCTCCTCCTTCTGCTTCTTCGCCTCATCGATCTTGAGATTCGTATCCTTCGTCGCTTTATCCAGAAATTCGAGAAGCGTGAAACGCTGATCTTCGTCTTTCTCCTCGGATTTAATCTTGTCATGGACAGTCTGGCGCTGCTGCCGAAGGGAAATCTTTCCTTCTTCTGAAAGCTTCGCAACCACTTTTACAAGCTGCTCTCTCCTCTCCTGATTCATCGCAGGGAGAATGACACGGATGACTGTGCCATCATTTTGGACAGACGCACCAAGATCACCAACCTGAAGAGCCCGCTCGACATCACCCATGACCGATCGATCCCACGGCTGAATGACAATGGTTTTACTATCCCCGATCGAAATGCCAGCTACAGCCTTGAGTGGCTGCCTCTGGCCATATGCCTCCACGGAAATGTGCTCAACGAGAGCGGCTGAAGCGCGACCGGTCTGCAAACGGCTGAATTCCGTGAGGAGGTGTGCGTAGACTTTTTCAGAGGATTGCTGGAAGGAGATGAGGCGGGGGTCGGTAGGCATAGGGAAAGGATAGCAAAGATGTTTCTCCGATGCACACCTCCACCCCTATCCCCTCCTCCACGGGAGGAGGGGGATGTTTGTGTTTTGTTTGCATGCCACAAGGAAAGATCCTGCTTCTTTACTTATGAAACAGAGCTCCCCTTCCTCCCGTGGAGGAAGGGGTCGGGGGATGGAGGAGGAATCTATTGCACAATCGTCCCCACCTCTCCACCCATCGCCGCTTTGAGCAGATCTCCTTTGGATCCGAAATTGAAAACACGGATCGGGAGTTTTTGCTCCGCACACAAGCTGAATGCCGACTGATCCATCACGTTCAGATGCTTTTCAAGAGCGTCCTGATAGGAAAGGGTTTTATAGAGCTTTGCTTTCTTGTCTGTATTTGGATCGCGGTCGTAGATACCATCAACATTGGTTGCCTTCAGAAGCACGTCGCAGTTGAGTTCCAAAGCGCGTAATGCCGCAGCGGAATCGGTTGTAAAGTACGGATTTCCCGTTCCTCCAGCACAAATCACGATGCGACCTTTTTCGAGATGTCGGATGGCGCGGCGGCGGATGAAGACCTCTGCCAGCTGAGGAACATCGATGGCGGAAAGCACGCGCGTTTCCATCCCATGCGTTTCTAAAGCCGCCTGCAATGCGACACTATTCATGATGGTTGCAAGCATTCCCATGGCATCGCTTACGGTACGTTCGATGCCACTGCCCTTCGTATCGCGGTACCGCCAGATATTGCCTCCGCCGACCACAACCACAACCTGAATCCCCTTCTTCGCGACTTCCGTGATACGCTTGGCAACGTCAAGAAGCACTTCCTGATTGATTCCCTGCCCTTTTCCGGGTTTTGATAAAGCCTCACCGGAGAGCTTGAGCATGATCCGTTTATAAGCGGGTTTGGGCATTGCGGAAGGGAGCGTACTAGAATTTCTTGGTTGGGTCTACGGGGGGAATTTCCTTTGAGACTGGTCGTGATATTGGTTGTGGCTCTCGTTGCGCCGGAAAGTTGCTGGTTACTGGTTGCGGGTTACTGGTTACGGCATTTTCCGTTTTTCTCTTTGCGTTTTCCGCTCCAGCAAGTCGGTCATGATGCGTCCACAAATCCACTACCCAATTCTTCGCATTCACCACTGCGCCGACTATCTGCTTCCATGATCCGCGGAAGGTGAATTTGCCGCGCGCAAGAGAGCCGATAAAGGGCAATTCCGTCCAGTGACCCTGAGCAGCAGCAAGAAAACCCCAGACCATGAGGAAGAAGACGATTAGTTCGAGAACGCGATTTGCATACGGCAACACCCAGAAGACGATGCTCAAGGCAAAAAGAACTGTTCCCTGCTTCGCATGAAAGTGCACGAAGGGTGATTTCTTTTTGCTCATGAGAAGCACGACCGCCATGATCCACGCATAACTCAGCGCCGCGAGATCCTTGTTCTCCTCCACATCTTTTGGGTCTCGTACATGCGCCTCCGCTGTTTTGAGAGGTTCAGCCATTATTGATATTATAGAACATTTTATTACTTTTTACCAGTATTTACGCAAGTTGATAATTCTTCATAATTTTGGGCATTTGACACAATATACAAATGCTGCTAGAATTTTTTTATGGATTTTACAGAGAAAAATGCTGTTTCAGATGGTGATGGTTCATCTCATACGCAAAAATTTTCACGAAGAAAACTTTTGCAGGATTTTTTTATGAGTGCCGCAGGTGCTGTGCTTGTCGGATGTCGATCAAATAACAATGAAACCACCGATCACGAAACTGCTTCAGATGATGGATCCGGATCAGAGAAAAGTGAACCCACATCGGCAATAATTTCCGAAGCTGAAAAGGGCAGCGCACTCGCGACAAAAATGGCACAAAGAATTGCCGAGGAATGCGGTGAAATCACTCTGAACAGAGACGGTGATTTTGCAAAAAAAGATATTATCCTTGAGTTCGGAGATTATACGGTCATGATGGGTTTTTATCTATCAAAAGCCAATGCCTTCGATGATGATAGTTCCATTGGATGTATTGCGAACATGACGTTCCGACAAGAGAACCCTGCAAAGAGAGGGCTGAAAAATACTGATTTTACTGTTCCTATAGTAATTTCCGCCGATTCTGACCTGCAATTTGTTGGAGATAAAAGAAAAGGCGTTCTTGTAAAAGGCAAAAAGACTGCCTTTAAAGTGCATGCCGGTGTTCTTCCGAAATTCTTGGACGATGCCATGGAATACCTGCAGTACTGATCCATCTGAGGATCAGGTGAGTCCTGCGAAGTGATGTGGTTGGTGCCCCCGGCAGGAATTGAACCTGCGACCAATAGGTTAGAAACCTACTGCTCTATCCACTGAGCTACAGGGGCATGAGAGAATTATGAATGAAGAACGCAGAATTATGAATGCTCACTCGCTGATGAACGCAAAGTGAGAAGCCACTTTGACATAAATGTGATTATGTAATAAAATACAAACAAATCAACACCATGACCGCGATTCACGAAATTCAATGGGCGACGGCAAATGCCGTACTCGCACTGCACATCCCAGAGCCGCATTGCCATGCGCCGGTGCGGGAGCCGATTCCATCACTGCGAAACCTCGCGTACTGGCTCCTCCCCTTCGGGATGGTTACGGCTGCTGCACTGCTGATTGTTGAAGCACGATCAGAGAACAATCTTTCCCATGTCACCGTAACCTATGAAGAAAGCCAGAGACTGGATATCGCAGCGACGGAAGCAATGCTCATCGCACCCGGAGCGATGGCACTTCCAGCAATCGAAGCTCCCACGGTCATGCATGCCGCAGCACCGGATGAAGATTCCGTTGAGTGGTCACTCACTCCCCCACCCGTTCCCGAATATGAACCAATGCACTCCGCTGCACCAGCAACGCCCCATGGGGAGCGCGGCGTATTTCTGACGCCATCCAGTGCAGGAGATGACGAATTTCTTGAGGAAACGATGAATCAAGTGAGCAAATTCTCGCATCCCGCACTCGTCATCGACGTAAAGGGATCGTTTGTGTACTTCACCAGCGGTGCACCGATGGCAACCGAGATGAAACTCGTTCGACCACTGTACGATCTGCCGGCAATCATCGCCAAAGCACACGAACGCGGCATCACGGTCATCGGCCGCTTCATCGCACTCAAGGATCCATCGCTTGCATCGAGGAAATCCGAGACACAGATCCGGCATCCGCTGAAGGTCAGAAGTGTCGGCAACGTCTGGGTCGACGGGGAGAACGCCACGACACTGCAATACAATCGCGAGATCCTTGAGGAACTGGTGCTTTCGGGCATCGATGAAATCAACCTCGATTATATCCGCTATCCCACGGAATACGCACAAAAAGATATTGGGCTAACCGGAGCGCAGAGAGCTGAGCATATCGGCACATTTATTCGGATGGCGCGCAACGTCATTGATCTTTCCGGAAGACCCGTGCGTCTCGGCATCAGTACCTACGCGATTCTCGGATGGAATTTCCCAGTGAACTTCGAATCTGTCGGCCAGGATATTCCGGAGCTTGCGAAGATTGTCGATGTGATTTCCCCCATGGCATACCCCTCGACATTTTCCATACATGCGTACTACAACCCCAGGATAGATAAAGGCAGCCGGATGTATCATCTCGTGCGGAAGACCATCGTCGGCTACCGCGAACTTGTGGGACCGGAAAACTCCCATAAAATCCGTCCGTGGATCCAGGGCTATGGAGTAACGGAGAAGAACATGAAAGACCAGATCCAAGCGGTGTTCGATGCAGGAGCCTGCGGATATACCGTATGGAGTGCTGGGAATGCATACGGACCGACATACAAGGCAATGGGGAAGATGGAGATACCGGAAAGATGTCGATAACAGGATCCCCGCTAGAAAGCTGCTCCCTATCAAGAATGTAAGAATATCGGGAGCAGGTTTTCTGCCTGCGGTTCTTATTGCTCAATGCAATTTTCCGTTTTCGATTTTCTGCGTCTGAGCCAACCGACCGCCCCCGCCGCTCCCGCACCGATCAATACAATAGCTCCGGGCCCTGTATCCCCGATTGGGGCTTGTGCCTGCGTAGCCGGAATGAATGAGGCAATAGGTCGGTAGATCGGAATGTACACCGGCGCGGCTGAAGAGGAGGCGGACTGCCTGCTACGGGAAACGGAACTCGAGGAAGCAAGCTGTACCTTCCGCAGCATATTCACCTGCACGCACCAGGGATTTTTCACAGATGATCCCACGGGATTCTCCGCACGAATCCCCTGCGCGAGCGGAATATTTTTTATGATCGGAATATGCTGACGTGCCGCTGCAGCCCGGATGCTTGTGGCATCCCCTTCCTCGCCGCTTGCCACGACTTGGGCGCATGGATCGCTCTCCGGCAGAAATTTCAGTGCAACAGCAATTTCGGTGGGATTCACAATAACGATATCCGCATCGAGCATGAGAACGGTTTCCTGCGCAATGACCGAAGGTGCTGAGGATCGCTCTATGCGACAGCGCGCAGAACATCCGTCTCTGTCGCTGTCATTGGCATCATCGCATTGCTCCGTGTCTTCCGTAATCCCGTTACCACACTGCGAGGCATAGGAAGGAACAGTGCAGAGTGGACCGCATCCGAAGCTACCGTCACATTCCTCTGCAGTATCGCGGATACCATCACCGCAACGGGGCAAGCGGCAGTCTGTTCTGCAACGGTCGGCAATACTATCCGCATTTGCCGTGCCCTGATCGCACTGCTCGTTACGATCCTTTACGAAATCACCGCAGGAAGATCTCTTACACGTACGACGGCAAGCATTTGCTGTCACATCCGAATTTTTCTGGCCGTCATCACATTCCTCGTCCGGATCAAGAGATCCGTTGCCACATGCAGATCCAGCAGGTGATTCACGAATACAGAATGCGGAACATCCGTCTCCGTCTGTGTTATTGCCATCATCACACTCTTCGCTTTCCATCATGATACTGTCCCCGCAAACGGGGATAATGTTTCCTTCTACTACGCACGCTGCAGAGCATCCGTCTCCATCAAGCATATTGGCATCGTCGCACTCTTCCGGGGCATTCACCCATCCATCTCCGCAGGGCTGTCCCGGTATTTCCCCGGGTATGCCGAAGTCTCCGGAAAGTTCGCCTCCATTGGGGAAGGGTTCTCCATCAGGAACGAAATCTGACGGTGGAAAATAGGGATAATCTTCGGAAGAAACCGCTCCACCATCTGCACCGCACAAGGATAGGTAATTGTTCTTGCAACCACCGCGTCCAGCGCTGTCTGGGGCTGAACAGATCTGACCACAGGTTGCAACTTCAAAGACGCGTTCACCATTAGGACCTGCACTCGGTGTCGGTTCACATTCTTCACCGATGACGACCGTCACTTCGCCGTCTCCGCAGTAGCGGAGTTTACAGCTATACGAACAGGTGCCAAGATCATTGAAGCGTCCTTCATCGCATTCTTCCCCTTTGGATGCTTCAAAGATTGCATTGCCGCATCCCTGTGGAGGGGGAGGCCGCTTGTAATACGATGTGTTTGAAGAGCTGACTCCTCCACCTCCGCCA
Organism: Candidatus Peregrinibacteria bacterium Greene1014_49; assembly: GCA_007376635.1. GTDB lineage: Bacteria > Patescibacteriota > Gracilibacteria > Peribacterales > Peribacteraceae > 2-12-FULL-55-11. The sequence continues at coordinate 12,859 of VMGQ01000030.1, read as the reverse complement.
CCTCCGGAAGTATTGAGCACACAGGTATTCAAACAGGAATCGTTGTTATTCGAGTTTCCATCATCACACCCTTCGCCCGTATCTTGTATACTATCTCCACAACGCTTGGAGAGACAATTTGTTCGGCAAGCAGCATTCGCTGCATTGCTGTTGCTCCCACCATTATCACAGGTCTCTGAACCTGCAACGATACTGTCGCCACAGGTTGTGGAGCAGGTACTCGGCGCACCCGTGCAGGTGAATCCGGATTCCGTGGCACAGGAGGACGAACATCCGTCACCGGAAGTGGAGCCGCCATCGTCACAGGTTTCACTACCGGAAACGACACTATCGCCGCACGTAAACGACCATCGGAAGTTATTGCCGCTATCCGTGCAACCAGTCGAACACGCAAGGAGCGCTCCGCCCGAAGCACTCTGATCTTTGACATTGA
>VMGQ01000030.1:0-12412 GCA_007376635.1 Candidatus Peregrinibacteria bacterium Greene1014_49 | reverse complement strand
ATCGAGGAGTAAGCGCGCGATAGATCCGGACTTGGTCGATCGGAGTGACAATTTCTCTGAGGTGCTGGCGCCATTGAGGACGAGCGAGCCGGAAACGGATTGACGGGAGGTGAAGTCGAGGAAAAGCGTCACCGCGGACGTCGCCACTTTTCGCAAAACATTGAACATGGTTGATCCGCTCACCGTTTGGTTCGTTCCATCGAACGTGAACGTACCACTGCCGCGTTCGAATCCTCCCTGGTTATCGATATTACCCGCCAGGGTGATGGTCTTATTTACCCCGGACGGAATCTCGATCGTTCCTCCGTATATCCGTAGATCACCGTTGACATCAAGCGTGGAACCGAGTGTGTAGGCTCCTGACCCCGTTGCCTTGTTGCCCTGTGCGAGTTTGAGGATTTCACTCGGCCCGAGCGCGCGTTTGTAGATGCGCACGTCATCGAGCTTGCCGTGCATACTCCGCTCCCCATCGGACTCGGAACCGATCCGGAGATTCTCAGCATTCGAAAGATCATTCACGTTACCGATCGTACCCGTGTCTGTTGCAGAATCCGCAGTGCCGCTCACGTACATTTCTGTGTTGGCTGCGGAGTCCTGGTCCCAGACAATCGCAATGTGCTTCCATCCGGCAGCCACGAATGTCGTCGTAGATCTGAGCGTGTAATCATCCGTACCGTCTGATGCCGCAAACTGCAGCGTGTCAGTGGCATCATCGATCCAGAGCGCGTATCCCGCTGCAGACGCTCCGCTCCCTGTTTTCTTCGCGAGGATCGTATGTTTACCCGAGAAGCTCCTGCGATTGATCCATGCAGTGATCGTAAAGTCCTGGCGGTCATCGAAATCGATCTTATCTCCGATATTCACGAAATCAGAAGTGCCGTCAAAGAGAAGCGCAGACGCATTGTAAAAGAGCGTTGTTCCAGTGCTTCCTGCCACCCATCCCGAGCTTGTGGAAGCGACTGGAATGCCGGAGATCGCACCGGAGTTTGAGTAGCGGGAGCTGTCGCGCACGAGACTCCCTGTTCCATCATCCATTTTCCAGTATCCCCAGAGTCCATTATCTACAGTGATCGTCTGGAGTGTCACACCGGTAAGCGCGAGCGTCTCACGATCGACGGACGTGAGGAGTATTCCTGTTGAGGTGGTCATGGTGCCCGAAACTGCAACGGATCCTGATGCCGTAAGCCCATTGGTACCGAGTGTAAGTGTGCCGCGCACATCAAGATCGTGGGTCTTCACGCGACCTCCCGGCTGGTACGTATCTCCAGTCCACACAAACACTTCTTTGCCAGAACCACTCCCGAGCGCGGACGAACTATCCACATGGAATATATTTAGGAGATCGGCGTCCGCCGTATTATCCGCCGTTGCAAGATGTGCATTGGTGAGTGCCGTACTTCCGGAATCTGCGCGCACGATCAAATGATCTTTATACAGATTGAATGCTGTGATACCGGTCGATGAAAGAATCGTCGTTGTCGCAGCCTTGTCAGCGCCATTATCCAGAAACACGGTGAGCACGAGCCCTCCGGTGTATTGCAGATGATCAAGAACATAGAACCCCGTGGAAGTGGTGACACCCGTTGCCGCGCGTGAACCACCGTTCATTGATGCAGCGACGATGCGATTACTGCCGATTGCAGTGGTTCCCTCGTCACTGTAGACCGTTCCCTGCACGGAGAAGACGCCGAAATTCCAGAGCAGGTTGCTGCCGGAGTCCGCGCACCCGGTAACGCAGTTGATGATCGACGCGTTGGTATTGCGCGAATTCTTCACATCAAGGAACTGCACCGTTCGCGTGCTCTGGGGATTTACGCTCCATTGTGCGCCGGTGGTCGAACGCAGCTTCAATCGCAGCGTCGGAGAGCCTCCCTGCAATATCAGCGCTCCGGTAAAGGTCTGCGTGAGTCCTGCGTCAAAGCTCAATGTATCCACCGCCGTGACACTCTTCGTGAAATTCTTAAATGTGGTGGATCCCGAAAGAGTCTGGTTCACACCGTTCATCACCACAGTGCTTGTTGCAAACGTGAATGTTCCGGCAGACTTCTTCGCCCAGCTTCCCGAGAGCGTGACGGTATTGCCCTCAGGCTGAAAAGTTCCCTTGATCGTAACTCCACTGCCGGCAGAAACATTTCCTCCTGGCTTGTAGGTATCGGATTGCCAGATGAAAAGCGACATTCCACTCTGCGTCGCTGATATCCGTGTCGCCGTTATTATCCCCCGTGCTCAGATGAGCATTGGTAAGTGGAAAGCTTCCTGAGTCACTGCGCGCAATCAGCCGGTTGCGGTAGAGATGAAATTCATTGAGGTCACCTCCCGAAAGTGTCGTAACGGTCACAGCATCTTCTGTTGCATCCTGGAGAAATGCGGTAACAACTACTCCCGCACCAGAATGCGAAAGTCCGCCAATCACATAATTTCCCGTAGAGGTCGTTGCCCCAGTTCCCCGGATGGCGCCTCCATCGAATGTGACCGCAACAATACGATTTGCCCCTACAGGAGTGATACCTTCATTGTTGTAGACAACTCCCGAAATGTAGATGTTACGAAATGCGTAACCGTACGCAATCTCTGGAGGGTGAAAACTGATTTCCAATTGTGGGCGCAAAGCTATGCGCGCTTCGACAAGAACGAGTGTCAAAATCACTGCGGTACACGCCGCTGTGAGAACGCCGGAGAGGAAGTGTTTTTTCTGCATCAAATCCTTCTATTCTATCATTATTTTGATGTTTTGTCGGTTACCGAGAATTGCTGAGCTATCAGATATATGTTAAAATAACTTACTGGCGAATACAAAGATGATCTTGCTAAGATTGCCCAAATGACAGCTTCCGATCCACACCAGAAGCGGCTTACCAAGATCGTCTGCACGATCGGTCCTTCCTGCTTCACTCCAGATCAATTAGAAGATCTTGTCAAATCCGGAATGAATGTCGCTCGCTTCAATTTAACGCATGCGAGTGCGGAAAAACAACTGCCTGTCATCAATGCTTTGAAGAAGATCCGCAAACAATATCCGATGGGAGTGGGGATTCTTCTCGATATCCGCTGTGCTCAGGTACGTACAGGGATTGTGGAGAAAGCCATCGTCATCGCCAAAAATCAGGAAGTGTATTTTGGCGTGGAGAAACTCCGAAAGGTTGTCCCTGCAAAGTGTACGTTCATCAGTGTCGATTACTCCGCGTTTGGCAAAGACGTTCGCACAACAAAAGTTCTCCTCATCGACAATGGGGAACTGTCGTTCGATATCCTTTCAATCTCTCCTGATGGCCTTGTGCGGGCACGGGCAAGACAGCAGGGCAGCATCGGTTCTCGGCGCCACATCAATATGCCGGGGGCAGATATCAGCCTGCCGACCTTCACGGATATCGACTGGGAAGACATCAAGTGCGCCGTTCGAGAGAATGTCGATTTCCTCGCGATTTCCTTTGTACGGTGCGCCAAAGACATCGAAGAAGTGCGAAAATATCTTGATCTACAGAAGAGCATGATCCGCATCGTCGCAAAAATCGAGACGCGTCAGGCGGTGGAGAATCTTCCCGCGATCATCGGTGCCAGTGATGCCGTCATGGTTGCCCGTGGTGATCTCGGCGCAGAAATACCGTTTGAAGAAGTGCCCGTCATCCAAGACCGCATCGTTGCGCAGTGCAGGGAGACAGGGAAGCCTGTGATCGTCGCGACCCATATGCTCGAGAGCATGATTGAGCATCCGTTGCCCACGCGCGCGGAAGCTACCGATGTTGCCCACGCCGCCACCATTCGTACCGATGCGACGATGCTCTCCGGGGAAACCGCATCAGGACGTCATCCGTTGGTTGCCCTTGATGCAATGGATCGGATACTGCGGGCTACAGAAGGGCACCTGCGTTCTCTCGATACTCGAGAGGCAATCGAGGCATCCTCCGATGCTGAGGCTCGTGCTGAAGCTGCGGTGTCTCTTGCGTATTCCTTGAATGCCTCTGCGATCGTCGTCATGACAAAATCAGGGCAAAGCGCACAAGCAGTGAGTAAGTTTCGTCCGATGATTCCAGTCATAGCAATCACCGATAGTGAAGCAGCCTGGTACCAGCTTTCCCTTCACTATGGTATTTCTTCGTTATGGTGCTCCTTTGAAGGTGAACTTGAAGACTCCGTTGTGCGCGGCATAAAAGCGGCAGTCGATGCAGGCCTCCTCCAAAAAGGCAAAGGCATCGTGCTCGTCACGGGGACGGAGATCACGGGGGGAAGTGTCATCAGTGTGCAGGCACGGGAAGTACGGTAAATAGTTCAATGCTATTTATCCCAGTTATGCCACGGCATCTCCAGTTCATCGAGCGGAATATCATCGAGTGATACCGGGCCCGTCGCGACTTTTGATCCGGTCATAAGTGCCTTGAGACGTATGCGGAAAACGTAACCCGCAGCTCCGAGGAGTATCAGGAGAATCGTACCGAACAGACTGAGAACCCCCTCGCTCGTGCTGAGGAAAGGTCGAACCGTGCACTGTGCCGTGCAGCGGTCGTCGCCATCACAACCTTCGGAAATATCGACGATGCCATCCCCGCAATATGCCATGCGGCAATCCATACGGCAGGCATCCGGCGCGCTGTCGGAATTCCTCTCTCCGTCATCGCATTCCTCGCCAGTTTCAGCAATACCGTCGCCACAGATGCTCTCCTTTTCACAGCGGCGCGTACATCCGTCGCCGTCTTCCTTATTACCGTCATCGCACGATTCCTTGGATTCCTGCAAACCATTGCCACAGACCGGAAGTCTGCAATAGTTCGGACATTCGTCTTCATCGATGAGATTACCGTCGTCGCACTCCTCTCGCGCTTNCTCGCGCTTCGCGGATTCCATCGCCGCAAACAGGGAGCAAGCACGTATTGGGGCAGTCATCGGAAGAGATCTTGTTATTATCATCGCACTGTTCCGCACCCTCTTTCACGCCATTCCCACAGATCGGTAGCCTGCAGGAATTGGGGCAATCGTCGCTATCGAGCCTGTTTGCATCGTCACATTCCTCGCGGCCTTCGACCGCACCGTCCCCACAAGATGCAAGTGCGCAGTCATTGGGGCAATCATCGAAGGCATTCTGGTTTCCGTCGTCGCACTGCTCGGTTCCCTCTCTCGTGGCGTCCCCGCACACCGAAAGCCGGCAGTCTGTAGGACAGGCATCATATGCAAAATCATTGCCGTCATCGCACTGCTCCGTACCTTCTTTTACTCCATCCCCGCATTGGGAAAGGCGGCAATCCGTGGGACAGTCGTCCGTGTTATTTTGATTGCCGTCATCGCATTCCTCCCGTCCTTCGCGAACTGAGTCTCCGCACACGGACATCCGGCAGTCGGTCGGACAGTCATCGAAGCTGTTCGTGTTGCCGTCATCACATTCCTCCTTCCCTTCGCGGATACCATTACCGCAATCCGGTGCACGGCAGTTATTGGGGCAATCATCGCGGTCATTAAAATTCCCGTCATCGCATTGTTCCGTCCCCTCTTTTACGGAATCGCCACACACGGCAAGCCTGCAATCTGTAGGACACCCATCGAAGCTGTTGCTGTTCCCATCATCACACTCCTCCCGCCCTTCACGCACAGAATCGCCACATATTGCAGCTCGACAATCATTCGGGCATTCGTCGAAGGTGTTGATGTTCCCATCATCGCAGTCTTCATCGGTTTCTTTGATCTTGTTCCCACAGCGCGGTCCTGCTGAGGATACTGGTGCAGCGGTATGCTGCTGCGCAGCCGGAGATGATGTTTGTGCCGCAACAGCAGCGGGTGCTTGTACCGCAGCAACAGCAGACGCGGGAGCAACCGGCTGCGCACCAAAAGGACCGACCGTCGGTGAAGATGATGCCGCGCATGCGGCGAGGAAAATCAATTTACAGCCGTCTTTACAGTATCCTTTTTCGTCACACACTGGCGGCGCACAAAATGTGCCGCACGACTCTTTGATAAAGCGTACTTGCGTGGTAAGTACACCGCTGACTGCGTCGAGCACATAGACTTCTTCGACTTTCGGCTCGCACTGTTCTCCAATGTGCGCGTTTACTTTTCCATCGCCGCAGTAGAGAAGTGCGCATTCCTTCGTACAGTTGGTGATGCCATTATGACGGCCAAGATCACATTCTTCATCGTCATCAAGTACGCCGTCCCCGCAATCGAGTGGTGCGATCGATGGTGCCGAGGAAGCGGCTTGCTTCTTTACGGGACACCCCGGATAGCCGTAGGGTTTTGCGATGCAATCCGCGAGAGATTGCTCTGCAACCGTTGCCCCTCCTCCATGCAATCCAACCACTGCAGCAATGAGAAGCACTACGGATCCTGCCGCTCCAAACGGAATGATTCTTTTCATAGGTTTCCCACAAGTATAGCAAAATTTGCGTTTTCTGTCTTGAGCGTCGAATTGCTGTTAATATATTTTATGTTGTAATAATCTCTACTCCTCAATCCTCTCCGCCACCGACTTTGCCATCGTCTCCTCTCCTTCGACATACGTAGCCCCTCGAACAGGGAGCATAAGCGCAATCACAGGATCTTCATCGAGCCTCTTCAGAGCCTGAGCATCAGCAATCTGCATTTTGAGGACTTCTTCTTCCAGAAGCAGTTCCAACCGCTCGCGCTCAAGCGTACGTAACGTATACCCCTTCGTAGCGTTGGCGTTCTGGTGGAAGAGAATGAGAAGCGAAAGGGTGAGGATGATACCGCCAATAGCTGCCGTAAGGATCACGGTGCTCTGGTTCACCATCCGCCCAAGGGTGGAACGGCGGCGGAGAGGAGAGGAATGCGGAAGGGTCACGGTGAGAGAAGATAGCAGATTTCACAAAAGCTGGATAGTTTTCTGAATCACCCGCAACTTCGCACTCCTTGCCCTCGGATTTTCTAAAATCTCCTCCGCCGAAGGCGTTACGGCCTTTTTCGTGAGCAACGTATACATCGCGGTTTCTACATCCTGTCCTGTGTGGGGATCTTTTTGGACAGTGACCAATGCACGGAATGCCTGTTTTACGAGGCGGTCTTCTAGGGAATGGTAGGAGATCACGCCAAAACGGCCACCGGAGTTGAGAAGCCTTGAACCCATAGCAAGGAGTGATTGTAGTGCCTGCATCTCTGCATTGACGGCAATCCGAAATGCTTGGAACACTTGGGCCATTGCAGCTGTGGCGCGCCAGCCGAGCGCTTCTTCGACGCACTCTTGCAACTGCTTTGTCGTCGTTGGCTTTTTACGGAGTACAGAGTCTGCGATACTCCAAGCGCTCCGCAGCTCTCCCCCATCGCGCAGTGCCTGTGCGATCTCCTCTTGATCAGCCTGAGCAATCCATTCGAAAGCTGGAATACCGGAGGTCTGATCAAACCGGAGATCGAGAGGACCGTCATTGCGAAAAGAAAATCCCCGCTCAGGATCATCAAAATGCGGCGAACTCACACCAAGATCGGCAAAGATGATATCGACAGGCGATGAAAGTACCTGTGCAAGATCGCGGAAGTTCGCATGATGCAACTCGACGGTGGCATGGAGCGGCTCCAGTCGAAGCCCTGCCTCTTTCAGATTTATCGGATCCGCGTCGAGTCCGATCAGTACTCCTCCGGGAAGCGCTTTCTTCAGCAATGCCGATGCATGACCGCCAAGGCCGAGCGTGACATCGCAAATACTCTCTCCAGCCTTCGGGGAAAGCAGGTTCATGGTCTCGCGAAGTAACACCGGTTGGTGATGCATAAAAGCTAGTGTAATGAACACATTTTTTGTTCAAAAGAATTGTGCAATCAAATTGTAAGAATTCTTCATAAGAAAGCCATTTGTTGTGAATTGACATAGAAGGATTATCACATAAAATATCTTACTTTGCCCATGACCAGCACCCTCGTTGCATCCGCCATCGGCTCCCTTTCCTTGCTCTGGTTCACCCCAGCGCACCCTGTAAAAATTCCAATAGCAGATTGGACTCCGGAAGTGGGAGATCACCTGATTGTGGATACGGAAAGCAATAGCGGATACCTCCTCCGAACGGACAATTCTCTGTACACGGAATTCCCCGTGATCACCGGTCAGAAACGTATTGTTCGCTATATCGGCATGACCTACAACGCTGCAACTCCAGACTGGCACTGGGTGATGAAATCACGGCACATCAAAGGAGACCACATCACCTACGGCTCCACGGGAAGATTCCTCCGGCTCTATAAAGACGGCACGGAGTACACCCATTACGGCATCCACGAGCACCGGTCGGAGGATCGGATGTTCGGGGAAGTGAGTCGTTACCAGAGTATGGGATGCATCATTGTGCAAAGTACGGTGCTCGATATCATCGAGGCGACGTATGAGTTGAATGGAGAGATGCTGGAAGTGGTGACAGAGGAGGGAGTTGGTCCGGATGTGATCACGAGAGAAACACTCAATGAAGCATAGAATTACAGAAGCAGAACGCTTATACTCCATGCGCTACGGAGAGGTGGCCGAGCGGTCGAAGGCACCACACTGCTAACGTGGCAGGCCCTTAAAAGCCTCGAGGGTTCGAATCCCTCCCTCTCCGCCATAAACCAGAACGGCAATGTATTTGATCTTCGTATGGCAATAGTTGTTGTTATCCGTTTTACTATGAGCCGTTCGGTTTATGGCGAGCCATGTACCCGAGCATAGCGAGTGGTACGTGGCCGCCCGTCACTCGAACAACATTCGGCAATTTTCCCTACCCGTCTTCATTCTCTTCTATGCACACATCGCACGAGAACGACATTCTCTCCCAAGAACCCTGGCACACCCTTCCCTTCCCCCGCGTCCTCGATCTCCTTGCAAGCCACGCCGAGCACGGACTTTCTGAGGAGGCGGCAGCGGAGAAGCTGAAGAAATATGGCGAAAACCGCCTGCAGAGTACGAAGCGCGTGTCGCCATGGAGACTCCTGCTCGCGCAATTCCAGAACCTGCTGGTGATCATCCTGCTTATCGCCACAGCGCTCTCGGGATTTCTCGGTGAAGAAGTGGAGGCGATCACGATCGCCGCGATCGTATTGCTCGCAGTCGTCCTGGGATTCGTGCAGGAGTACCGCGCAGAGAACGCAATGGAAGCACTGAAGGAAATGGCCGCACCCACGGCAAAAGTGATCCGCGGCGGGGAGCAGGGCGAGATGCCAGCCATCGGCCTCGTACCGGGAGACATCATCGTCCTTGCTGCGGGAGACCGGATCCCCGCCGATGCACGTCTTATTCAGGAGGCGAATTTGCGAACGGAAGAAGCGGCGCTCACGGGGGAATCGCTGCCATCGGAAAAAACTATCGAGGTGATTGCCCAGAGGGATGCGCCGGTTGGCGACCGCAGAAATATGCTCTATGGAGGAACATCCGTGAGCCATGGCAGAGCAACAGCAGTCGTCACAGCGACGGGCATGCACACGGAATTCGGCAAGATCGCGACGATGCTCCAAAACGTAGAGAGCGAGGAAACGCCGCTACAGCAGAACCTCGACCGTCTAGGAAAGGCACTGGCCAAACTCGCAGTCGGCGTCGTGGCTGTCATCAGCATCATCGGCTGGTACAGGGGTGATGCACTCATCGATATTTTTCTCTTCGGCATCGCGCTCGCTGTCGCCGTCGTCCCGGAGGCGCTTCCCGCCGTTGTAACGATCTCCCTTGCCATTGGCGTGCAGCGGATGGTCCGGCGTCACGCGCTGATCAGGAAGCTTCCTGCAGTGGAAACACTCGGCTGCACGTCGGTGATCTGTACTGATAAAACAGGAACATTGACCAAAGATGAAATGACGATCCGCCAGATCTGGGTCGTTCAGAAACTCTACGATGTTTCCGGAGCCGGATACGCGCCGATTGGAAACTTTTCAGAAGGCGGCAAAGAGGTGCACCCGCATGACGGGCTCCTTGAATTGCTGCGCGCGGGTGTGCTCTCCTCAGACGCACGTCTGATCCAGGAGGAGGATCGCTTCGACATCGCAGGAGATCCTACAGAGGGCGCACTTGTCGTCGCAGCTGCCAAGGCTGGGCTCTACCGCGGTGATTTGGAGAAGCAGGCACCCCGCATCGGCGAGATTCCCTTCACCTCGGAAACCAAACGCATGGTGACACTCCACAAAACGGACAACGGACACATCGCCTATGCCAAAGGAGCACCCGAAATGCTTTTGCCGCTGTGTAACCGCATATGGGGAGAATCGGGCGAGGAGACATTGAGCAATGAGCGACGTGAAGAAATCCTCGCCGCAGCAACAACCATGGCATCGCAAGCCCTCCGCGTTCTTGCGATCGCCCGAAAGGGAGATACCGACCTCGCAGGAGCATCCACGGGAATGAAATTCATTGGGCTCGTGGGCATGATCGACCCACCGCGACCGGAAGTGCGCGCAGCAATCCGCGAATGCCACGATGCCGGTATCCGCGTCATCATGATCACGGGTGATCATCCGGTGACCGCTGAGGCCATCGCGAAAGAACTCGGTATTCTCACGAACGAAAAAGTCGCGACGGGGCTGGAGCTGGAGAAGATGAGCGACGAGGAATTGGATCAGGCGCTTCCTCATATTGCGGTCTTCGCACGCGTATCACCGAGCGACAAATTGCGTCTGGTCACGGCACTTCAGGCGCAGGGACATGTTGTGGCGATGACCGGCGACGGAGTGAATGATGCTCCTGCTCTAAAAAAAGCGGACATTGGTGTTGCCATGGGTATCACAGGTACCGATGTGACGAAGGAAGCGGCGGCAATGACACTCACCGATGATAACTTTGCCTCGATCGTCGCCGCCATCGAAGAAGGTCGCGGCATCTTCGGCAACATCAAGAAGTATCTGATGTATCTCCTCAGCAGTAATGTCGGCGAGATTATCATCATGACGGTCGCCACACTGCTGGGGTGGCCGCTGCCGCTTTCCGCGGTACAGCTTTTGTACTTGAACCTCGCAACAGACGGATTTCCAGCACTCGCTCTCGCAGTCGATCCCCCCGAGCGCGACTTGATGACGCAGAGCCCGAGAAATCCCCGGACAGGCATCTTCACCCGCAGCACAATTGCGTTGATGCTCACAGGAAGCGTCTGGCTTGCAGTACTGATCCTCGGAATATTCTGGTGGACGTTGCAATCAGGACGCACCCTCGAGGAATCCATGACCATGGCATTCGTCCTCCTCGTCGTCGCGGAATTCGTAAAAGCCTACAACTTCCGCTCGGACCATATCTCCGCGCTTCGCGGCACATTGCACAATCGCTGGCTGAATATTGCGATCCTCTGGGAACTCCTCCTGCTTCTCGCCTTGGTCTACGTGCCTTTTCTCCAGGTCGCCTTCGGCACGTTCGCGCTGAAGCTTCGGGATTGGGGATGCATCATCGCACTCGCACTCACGATCATTCCTGTTCTGGAAGCTGCAAAATGGATGATCCGTCGACAGTATTTCGGCGTAAGAGGGTAGAGGTTGATGAAATAAAACGGGAGCGGGCATACCTGCCCCACACTGGATAACTTATCGGGTTGTTGTTGCTTGCCGTGCAATACTTCTTGCCTGCTCCAGAACCGTCTGGATCTGTGCAGCGTAATGCTCGAGGCGCGGACGTTTGACGTGCAATGGAGATGATACGGAGCGACGGATCTCTGAAAGGCGCTCAAGATATTCTTTCATGCGCGTATGGAAAGAACGGTCATCTGTCGTGGCGATGCTCGTCTGGAAGATACGTTCTATTTCCGCCTGCGCACTTTCCGCAGAGTGCTGCAGCTGCAGGCGCATAATCTCGATCGTCCCGCTCGTACGAAGGGCGCGAACACGCTGTGCTTCCGCTGCTTCCGGCGTTACACGCTGAACCTGCGTGATGATTCCCAGACGTTCACAGAACCGAATGAAGAGACCCGAACAATCAATCTGCCACCACCGCATGCCGTGAAAGGCATTTCTGGGGAATGCATGATGATTGTTGTGCCATCCTTCACCGTAGGCGAGGAGCCCAATGAGCCAATGATTACGGCTGGCATCCAGCGTCTCAAATTCGCGCCGTCCGAAGGTATGGCACACGGAATTCACGCTCCAGCCGCTATGCGTTGTGCAGAAGATCCGTACAAGCCCCGCCCACACAAATCCCGTCCAGCCTCCAAGTACGAAAGGAATGACGAGTGAGAGCGCCATCCACAGAAATGTCGTACGACTCACAAACCGTACAACAGGATCTTCCAAGAGATAAGGAGCATAGGTACGCGCCTCCGGAAAATTCGTCCGGGTGAAGAGCCACCCAAGATGCGCATGCCAGAATCCTTCGAGGGGACTATGGGGATCCCCTTCTTCATCGGAGTGTGCATGATGTTTGATGTGCGTGGCTGCCCACTGCTCAGGCGTGCCCTCAAATGCCATCGCACCACAGGCAAGAATGATGAAACGGAACCACGCAGGAGCGGAAAATCCCTGATGCGTGAGCATGCGATGATACCCGATCGTTATG
>VMGQ01000029.1 GCA_007376635.1 Candidatus Peregrinibacteria bacterium Greene1014_49 | reverse complement strand
CCTCTGTCCACCTCCACAGAGTTATTGGCAAAGACGACAGGAGGACGACGCTTGCCATCGGCTTCCGTGACAGCACGGCGAATGTGCTCGGGACTGCTGGATCCAGCCTGATCCCAGACAACGACATTGGTTCTCTGGAGATGATGCTCATATTTCTCACGAGCACCACTCGCCGTAAAGGTCGAAATCGGGGCAAGCATCACGAGAGGCTTTTCGTCTTCCTCAAGCGGCCGGAGCTGCCATTCGGGTTTCGTTGCAAACACAGCAGCACCCTCAAGAATCCCCCGTGTAGCATCGCCTTTGTAAGATTTGGGATGCTCTGCACCTTTTGGAAGTGGCGGTGGATCCACGGGCTGGGGAGTCTTGTGGATACCCTTGAGCAGGATCTTGTCACCCTTGATGAGTTGCATGATGAGAACCGTCATCACATCTTTCATGCCGACTTCCTTCTGAAATTCACTCCATATTCCCGCTTCGATGAGAACACACTTCAACGTGACCGCTCCAGACTCCTGCTCCGATGCAGGGTCAAATAGTGTGTGAAAGAGTTTGCTGTTGAAGTACTTCGTAAATTTCTCTCCGAACATCGCCCGGAGATCGCGAAAGTACCCCGGAATGAACTTCTTGTCCGGTGTACGTGGTGGCGAGCGCAGTACCTGCTGATCCTTGGAGAAGGCCTGCGAAGCCATATTTGTGGCACGCGAAGTACAAAAGACGATGAGTCCGGGGTCGCGACCCGCGAGGATCTCACGCATTTGCCTGCGGTGTGCGACAAGAACGGCTTCACCGCTCTCGTTGGTCTTGCCCGATCCTCCGCGATTGCGATTCAAAATCATCGCATATTCCCTTGGCTTTCCGGTAGCAAGTTGCCACGGCGTAAAGCTGATATCCGCTTTTTGGTAATCACGAAGAGTGCGACCGTCCTCGAGATGCCAGTGTGCTTTATCCAGTTCGGCAACACGCGTCCAATATTCCGCTGCAAGTTCCTGCTCGAGATCGGGGGAATTCCGCAAAGTAGCAAGGTAGTCCTCTGGAGAATCCGTGGGAGTCGGAAGCTCTTTGTCCTGACCTTGTATCCGCGCGTGCCATGCGGGGCTTCCAAGCGGATAGACACTCATAATCTGCGCATATCTCTCGCGCAAGAGTCGCCCGAAGCGCTCCGTTGGCGTATCACCCTTTCCTTCTCGCAACTTGAGAAGTGTGGGAGGTGCCTTGAAATACGCAGGAGTATCCATAAGGGCGGGATAGTACCCTTCGGCGATGCCGCTTAGCAACGGTTCAGCCCTATTTGAAGAGGAAAAACTGCTTGCGCAGCATGCAGAATATCGAAATACTCATTCCTATGCCTTCTCCTGAGAGAAAAGCTACCCGCAGCATAGCCGCGCTCTATTCCGTGGAGCAGGCACTCCAAAGGGGCATGACAGGCGCGATCGAACGTATAGAAACGCAACCAATCGATGCGATCTTCCACGGCGTGCGTGCCGGCATCATCGGCATGCCCATACAGCAATACACAGAATCTATCGGAATAACGTCATCACGCATCGCACTGGAGAGTCATCGAAAAGGATCGCCGCCCTCGGTGGGGATCATGAAGGATCCGAATCGCTTTCGTATCCTCGATGATTGGCAGCAGCGCGCAGAAGAGGAGATGGATCCCGTGCGCAAGCAAATCCTTCTCGATGCACGAATCGCTGTCGCAACACTCTTCACGCAGAAAGATGAAGGTGCGGGCACAAGCTGGGGATACCTCCGCACCATGCGGCTCCTCGCAGGCAGAGTAAACTATGAAACAAATGCGCCGGTTTCCAAACAGACAATCAGTAAAAGGCAGGATGAAAACCGCTTGGGAAACTTCACAGATATTCTCGATACTGCGCAAGCGATAGGGCTCACGGAAATCGGGATCCCTACTAAAGACCTCTGGAATGATCCCACAATCGCACGTGGAAGATGGGAATACTACCGCCACGCCACAGAGCGCAAAGACCTAGACCCGTGCGCCACCGCACTCCACATGATGCTTATAGCAGCTGGGTATGAAAGCGATATGCTTAGTCTGGAACGCGATTGGGGCATGCCGCGCTCGGTAGCCCGACTCCTCGCTTCGAAGCAGAGGGTGCCTTTTACTGCAGTACATGGCATCCTCCATACACTCGTCAAAACGCAAAAGGCTGATCCTCTTAGTGTTATGCATCTCAGGAGCGTGTGGAGCGAGGGGGAAGGATACCCTCAAAAAACATTCGGAGAGATTATGCACAAGGGACTTAAAAAAAATCGTGTGACACTCCCCGACTTGAACCGGTACTTGCGCATCACGGAAGATGCTCCACAGAGACGCAGCGCCACGAGTTGTGCCCTCGATCGCGGCGACTTCTACCACATGGCTCCCTTCATTGCCTTCCCTGCCTTCGCTCTGAATGCACCGGAAGAGATACGCGATGCGATCACTCTAAAGCGCGCCGAGATTCTCAGCACTCTCGGGAGGCGTAACCCCAACATGCGCAAACATATCATCGCGGAGCGCAGGCTTTGCGGCGTGCTCGAAAGTGAAACCAAATACGACCAGAAACGCTACAGGCGGTTTGAACTCGGCGATGGCAAGACACGACTACGAGAAGCAGACGTCGTCAAGCACATCCGCAGCATCGGCATAGAAAAGGTACGGCTAGCGATCTCCCGGTGCTTTGCGGAGAAAAGTGGCATCGCAAATTCTGACAATGATGAACCACTGGATTTCCTCCTGCGATGGATATTGCAAAAACACGGAAAAAACAGAGTAAAGATGCCAAAAGATATTGCAGGATTCGTACTCGGGCCGATCCCCACCGCACCAGAAAAGAAAGATCCAGCCCCACCGGCGATGATCCCTCTCATAGAACCATCCGTTGCAGACATCATGCAACGGATACATAAGGTGTGGGAAAGCAAGGAATGCAAGGAGCGTAGGGAGATTGGTTCTGTGCGAGATCTCTGCACGCAAATCATTGCAAAAACGAGAGGAGGAGCGGACTCCGCGCACTCCCGGATGGATTGGGACAGGAATTTCTCACGCAAAGTACGCATTTCCCCTATGACGATGCGGCAGATCGCAGCAGGCAGACTGCCCCGCCACTTCCCCACTCTTCCTGTCTTGAAGCACGTCGCGGAAAGTCACGACTGCGCGGTGACGGATGCTATGCGAGATGACTGGGCAGCACACTACGCCACATACCTCAAAAAGCGGGGATTTTCTCCCGTCCGTCGTGTGCTCTGCACGATGATCGGAGAAGTGGCATCGAGCCAGAGCGAATTTTGCCGCAATCTCCCAGATTTTAATGATATCGCACTCAGCCAAATACTCCGAAAGCTTGATAGAGGTGAACCATGTGAGATGCATGAATTACGGCCAATTCTGATCGAAGCGGGAGCAACAACCGCGCCCCAGCGCATGGCTCTGGTGCGCTTTATGCTCGATGCCCATAACACGGGACTCAAAGGCAAAGCCATCATCCACTCAGCACTTGATCGCTGGAGAAAACTCGCAAAGAGCCGGCATTGGCGTGAAACGGCCAAAAACCTTCCTGGTATAGCGCAAGACAAGCTATACTCCCGCCCTTTACCCCGTAAAAAGCGCTGCCAATGAAATATTCGATTGCCACTGCAGGCGAACGTAAAGCGATTGCGCTCACGAGAAACCAGAGGCGCATGGCACTGGACAGTTCTTTTGAAAAAGCAAGTGAGGAGATTCTCGATCATCCGATCTATGCACTGGTTCATGCCGTGAAATCTGGCATCCGGCGAATGACGACGCAAGAATACGAACAGTACCTCGGGGCACAGATAGATCTGTCGCGCTTCGGTCTGAAGGAGAGCACGGTGCATTGGGAATCCGATGCAAACTTCCGGGTATTGGCAGAAATGGAAAAATGCGCAGAGAGTTGCGATGAAAATGATGTCTCGGAGATTTTGAGAGATACCCAGCAAGCACTGGCAACCCTCCTCACTGCTCCAGACCATGGCACAACCCACGGCTTTCTCCGCACAGTGCAGTATCGCGTCGGGAAAGAGAGGTACGCAAAACATGCAAGCCTCAAACCGCTTGCACTCGATAAACGGAGATTCACCCATGCGCTCGGCTCATTTCAAGAGATCATTGATACCGTACGTAGAGTTGGTCTCTCCAAAGAAAAAAATGGCGCTGCTCTCTGGAATGACCCAACGATTGCACAGGGGCGGCAGGCGTTTCATGAACATGCAGTGACCCTCACCAATGCAGACACGTGTGCAACCACATTCCTCATGATGCTCCAATGCGCGGGTTACAGCATCGACAGCGAATCACTACGGAAGGACTGGGGCATCCCCAAGGATGTCGCTCTCATCCTCATAAAGTACCGGCGGATTGCTGTGCACCACGTTGAAGAGATTGTTCGTACACTTGTGCATGATAAAAAAGCCGATCCCGCAGCAGCGAAGCATCTGTTACATGTATGGAAAGAAGAGCAACAAGAGGAAATGCCGCAACCCACATTCCGGGAGCGGATGATCGCCGGACTCAAAAAGCAAAATCTAGGCACCGGCGATCTTGCACGGTACTTCCGCATCCGGGAACTCTCGCCGGGAGTGAAACCCACACAGCCCGTTCGCAATGCTCTTGCACACGGCAGTGTCATCTACGATGCCCCTTTCACGGGAATCGCATTCTTTGCGGCAAACGACCTTCAGGATATACCAGAAGCAATTGATCTGAAGCGCCAAGAACTCACTGCTGCTTTAGACAGGCGATGGTCAGAAGGACCCAAGCACGTCACCGTGGAACGAAGACTGTGCGGAGTGCGGGAAGAGGAGATTGCGAAAGATCCCGATCGCTATAGAGATTTTGAACGAGGGAAGAAGGGAACACGCATACGCGAAGGCGATGCCCTTCGGCGCATCCGGGAAATAGGTATGGAAAAAGTACGGTCAGCGCTCGCAGTCTGCTTTCAAGAGAGAACCGGACGGGAACCCCATGCAAAAGAAGCGACACTGGAGCATCTTACAAAGTGGTTGTTCCAAAAACGCAGAGGAGCCCGGAACCCGATGCCAAAAAATGTTGAAGGATACGTGCTCGGGCCTCTACCAACTGCGCTGGAGAAAAAGGTAGTCGCCGAAGAGCAATCGGCCATGCTGCCCATAGAGGAGAAGCCGCTGCAAGAGCTTTTTGACCGAATAGCAATGGTACGTGAACGAAAGATCCAGGAAGAGGATTCTGAGGCAGAGTCTGCTCGCAAGGCTATAGAAATACGCAGTAAAGAATGTGAAGCACATTCTGTACAAGATCTCCTGATGCTTATGGAGGAAGGGCATGGTGGACTGCCCAGCTTCTATGAAAAGACTCCGCAACGAGACCTTGCCGACGAGGAGCGCCGCATCTGCCCGCTCACCATGCGCAGGATCATCGATGGTAAACACATTGCCGAGTATCCATCACTTCCAGAACTGAGGCACATGGCCGAGAGCAATGGATTTACGATCACTGCAGAACTCAAAAATGATTGGTCCGAGCACTTTGCCCGCAATCTCAAACGCGCAAAGATGCATCCGATGGAGCGGTCGCTCCGTACCATGTTCGCAGAAGATGTCTCGTCACTCCGGGAACTCTGCCAGAACAACACTTTCATCAGTCAAAAGAAGGTCTGGAAGATATTCTGGAGTTTGAAGCAAGGCAGATCCCTCTCGTGGAATCAGGTGAGACCCATCCTCATAGAATTGGGATTGAAGCCTAGTGGCTCCCGCTGGGCGCTCATCGAAGCCATGCATGCTGCCCATGAGGAGGGTCTCCAAGGCCAAGCATTGATCGATAGCGCTCTGAGAGTGTGGCGTAAGAAGCGCGGAACACGGTGCTGGGAAGAGAACGAAGAAACGCTTCCCGGAGTGTTGCCGGAAGAAAGAGGAAAGCGAGTCAGTCGCAAAACCAATGCTGAGCGAAGAAAGCGGAAATAAAAGAGCGAGCCCAGTTGCATCCTTGCAACTGGGCTCGGGTAACCCCAACACACTCTCATTCTTCGAGAATACGATCGGCCTCTTCGACCGCGGCATCGAGGGTCATGTCTG
The DNA here is from genome assembly GCA_007376635.1 of Candidatus Peregrinibacteria bacterium Greene1014_49. Classification (GTDB taxonomy): domain Bacteria; phylum Patescibacteriota; class Gracilibacteria; order Peribacterales; family Peribacteraceae; genus 2-12-FULL-55-11. The sequence continues at coordinate 9,939 of VMGQ01000029.1, read as the reverse complement.
ACCCTCGAAGCAAATTGAGCACGGTGAGATCGAAGGAGTCGATGACTCCTGTGTTCTCTTCCTGACCGAGGCGTGCAACCGCACAATCGCGAGTCCATTCATTGGCTCTCATAGAAACCACTCCGTAGCTGAGGTCTAGCAGCGCATTCCGTCCGGCAACTCCGCCAAGACAGTCAAATGCACTGCAAAAACATCACAGATGATGTAAAGGAGCGCTGCATATCCTATGTAAGAGCAAAGCAGAGTCAACGCTGAAACCTAAAAAATTTTCAGAAAAGAAATGGGGGGCCGGCGCTTGAAAAAGCGCCAGCCCCGGGAGACCCCAGTTCATCACGTCCGGTGAATGAATTCCGCGGCATCTGCCGCCATCGACAACGTCATCCTTGGACGTGTCATCAGCAGCATCAGAATGGTGACTTCAATGGGAATCAACACACCCAAAGAATGTTCATACCGAAGCCGTAGAACCACACCACAGCGAACGACTGGGTCACAGAAACAATTCATCCTCACGCTCCTTAACTGGGGTCTAGCAGCACATCCCGTTTGGCAACTCCACCAACTGTCGGATGTACTGCAAAAACCCCATAACATGATGTAAAAGAGCCGTGACATCTTAGACGTTTCTCAGTAAATGTCAAGGCTCGGTGGGGGTGTCTCGTCTACTTTTTCCAAATGCTCTCCCACCCTTTTTGTCATCATCGCCCTTCCCTTTCTCTCTGCATCTGCAATACTGCCCCCGGTTTTCTTCCCATTTCTCCATGTCCCGCATCCGTCAACGCGAAATCCACGCACGTCGCAAGCGCAAAGCAAAGCTCGCAAAACTACGCGTCCACTATGCAGCCGCAACCGGCGTTGCAAAAGAACAGATCCTCGCGAAAGTCCGCCGTGTTTCTCCTGCAATGACCGAAGACCAGTTCGTCACCTCGGCGAAGAAGAAATAGCTGCAGAAAAAGGAAAAGCGGGATATTGACTGATTGTCGGTCAAGTGTATTTTTACTGTATGGATCGTTTCACAGAAGCTATCGGCTTGCAGCAAGAACTCGCCCAATTTTCCTTTCCCAATTGCGAACTGCGGCATGAAGGAATTCGAGACGATCTGCGAGCGCGAGGTATTCGTCTCTTGGTCATCAATACCACTCTTCTCAACTCCCTGTGTTCGGAAGATGTAAAACTCTGCAGACCCGCATGTCCGCATTTCAACGATGCCAGATCGCAGCACGATGATCCGATCGAAAGAGCATTCGTCCTCCCCACGCAAAAAACAGGAGTGCCCCGACGATCCGACGTGCTGGAGTATCGGAAACAACGCCATCTCCTAGAAGGCATCGATCATGCCATTCGCAGCACACGCAAACATCTCCATAATATTGGCTGCCCTGGGAAATACACAGACGCCACCGTGCTCTGCAGCCAGATACGCGATCAGTTTCGCAAAGATACCGATGGTCAACTGCCGTACATACTACAAAATGTCGACAGCCTAGAAGCAATGGAACAAGCGCTGCTCCAGCTGCACGGAGACATCCGGACGGCATTGGAACAGTTGACGCAGCAATTGATGGCGGAGCTCCACGATCTTCAAAAAATATGAGAGCACCATAAGAAAATCTCTACCTCTTCTCATAAATGGCATGCGTGCCAATGGAAAAAAAATGTGCGGTATCCCCTTCAAACCTCAAAATGATACGAATGCGTAAATCTACAGAGATACTCCAATATTTCTTGAGATGACCGTGTAGCCGGTGCAAACGCAGAGAGGGGTGCAGGGGATTGACGCGAAAAAGCTCAATCGTTTTCAATGCTCTTGTCTGACTTTCCTTCGAAAGAGCGTCCCAATTCTTGTCAAACTTTGGGAGAGTGTTGATGATCCGGATCTTCATTTCTTGATCGGAAAAAATTCTTCCAGTGCATCACGGGGACCGAGAGTCCTATAGTTTCCTTGAGCGAGATCTCGTTCGCCTTGCTGAATATCTTTCAGCAGTTCCGCTTCGGTGATCAGATTCTCTTCTTGATCAACAAAACTCAAAACGTAGGCACTGATGGTCATACCCTCGCACTTTGCTCTTTTCCTCAGAGCAGCAAGCTTCTTTGGCGGAATGGAGATACTGAGAACGCAGCGCATAGGAAAAGTGGAATTGTATGACAATTGTATTACAGTCTTTCGTAAAAGACAAGGGAAATACGGAAAATATCGTCGCAAAGAAATAGCTGGTGACGAGCGGGTCGGCGGCCGTATTCAGAACCGCAAGCGCATAGTACGCAAACGCGGAGGAAAGCGCGCTCAGGACGGACAGCACAACGCCCAGCGCGTGGCGATTGTCGAGATGGGAGTATTGGTGCTCAACTTGCTTACTGTACATCACGATCAATCAATCGTGATATGCTCAAATAATTCTTCTTCGAGAATGAGCCACGTGAAGAGCACGCTGTAGCAAACTAGCAGAACCGCAAAGAAACCCCAAATCGTCCAAAGGGCGATCGATGACCTTCTTCCGTGCTTACTCAGGTAGGCTATTGCTGGTAGGATGGTAACAAATGCCAGTGATGAGGAAAAAACATTCATGATTGCAGAATGTGCTGTGCTAAGGGATAAAATTCCTGTGCTATCTGTAATCCTCTGGGATTTGGTTTCGGATTAGCTTTTGGCTTTCCCAAGCCTTGGTGATAGAGAGTTCCGATAATCTCCGGATGGTCGGAAATATCTTTCGTCGGGGCCCAGAAATCTACGGTCTGTCTGATTCTCGCTGAAGCGAAGCGAATGCTATGACGCGGTAGTACAGCATAAGCGTAGAGATATGCATTTGATGTCTTTGCGATATTTGCTTTTGAGAGCTTCTCGTCATCGGGATTAGGTTTGTAAAACCCTTTTTCAATCAATTCTCGAATCACGATCATTTTGACCTGAGCAATACCAACTGATGCGTTGGTTCCGATGTGAGCCGCGAGGAGTCTATCAATAATAGATTCCCAAGGATTGGCTCTCGCGACTTCATCGACCATAATTGCGCCAAGGGTATTTGGATCGATCCTGTCTTCACTTGCAGCTTCGAAAAGAATATTCGTAAGAGGTCTAAGTTTCTCAATAACTTGCTCCTGCGTGATAAGAGGAAATCCATCGATAGTGATCACATGCTCGCCTCGTTCTTCGATACTGCGACGGTGGAGAGAAAGGTACTTTATGTAGGCTTCCATGCCCTCCTCGGACATGAGATATTTAACATCATCGAGTGATAGGAACAATTTGTACGATGATAGTGAAAGTGCATCAAGGTTATCGTTGTCTGCTGCATTTGGGTTACTCCGAAGATAGGATCCTTTCCCTGTTTTTACCACATGGAAACCCCTCAATGTATCTGCTTTTACAAGATCAATAATCTCATCACGAGAATATGCCTTCCGAGTATCGGTTCCAAAGACGAGATTCTTTCCTTTTGAGTCGGTGATAGCGATCGCAATTCTCATATGACACATTCTACATGAGGAGCGCCATGTTCAAGAAAAAACAGCCTAAGCGATTTTGATGGCCGATTTGTCATCTCATAGAGTAATTGTCTTTTTATCTGGTGCCCAGGAGAGGATTTGAACCTCCATAGGATTGCTCCCACACGCCCCTCAAGCGTGCGCGTCTACCAATTTCGCCACCTGGGCATTGCGTAGAGAGAGTGTACCAATGGCCTTGGCTTGGGCAAAGAAAAAAGCCTTAGAGCATTTTGAGCAGCCTCTCCTTCTCCCCTTTCGGAATCGGCAACTCATTGATGTAGTCCCACAATAACTCTTTTGTGACGGTTTCCCCCCTCGTAAGCTTCTTCAGTTTTTCATACGCTTCTGCAACGCCATGTTTCCGGAGCACTGTCTGGATCGCTTCGGCAATCACTTCCGGATGCGCTTCGAGTTCACGACGCACGGCACCGCGATCGAGGGATAATTTCTTAAGCCCTCGTGAGAGGGAATGCAACGCAAGCATATGATAGCCGAATGCCACGCCGATATTGCGTTGGACGGTGCTATCACTAAGATCGCGCTGCAGACGGCTCACGGGAAGCTTCTCCGCAAAATGCATGAAGAGTGCTGTAGAGACACCAAGATTGCCTTCCGCATTTTCGAAGTCGATCGGATTTACTTTGTGCGGCATGGTGGAAGATCCTACTTCTCCATCGACAACTTTTTGTTTAAAGACCCCACGGGAGATATAAAACCAGCTGTCTCTGGAGAAATCGAGCAAGATGGTATTGATGCGGCAGAGAAGATGGGAAAGCTCGGCGATATCGTCATGAGGATTGATCTGCGTGGTGGCGCTTAAGGGAGTGAGACCGAGAGAACGCACGAAACGCGCGCCGAACTTCGGCCAATCCGTATCAGGATAGGCAGCAGAGTGCGCAGAGAATGTGCCCACCGCTCCGCCAAGCTTTCCCTGCATACGGAAGTGCTTCAATTGATCGAGCTGACGTTCGAGACGTTCGGTAAAGACCTGGAACTCTTTGCCGACGGTCGTCGGGGTCGCAGGTTGCCCATGGGTGAGACTAAGGAGAGCGACTTTCGACCACGACCGCGCCATCCGCGCAATGGCATTGGTCATCGCTTTAACACCGGGATGGATGACTTCTTCTAATGCCCCATGAATGAGAATGCCATAGGCAAGATTGTTCACGTCTTCACTGGTGAGACCAAAGTGCAAAAAAGCGATCTTGTCTTTGCAACCGGAGATGCTTGCGACGCGCTCCTGCAAATAATACTCGACAGCTTTCACATCGTGCCGCGGATTTCGGCGATGTCACGATCAGAAAAGCGATCGAGGATGGCTCTGAGGGCTTTCTTCTGGGCTGCATTCAATCGCAATTCGCGAACATCAGGTAATTCGGAAAGGGCAATGAAATATTCGATCTCCACTTCTACCCGCGCGTGCATCAGCGCCTCTTCACTGAAATACGGACGCAAACTATCGACCGAAGACGCGTACCGGCCATCGAGAGGGGAAAGGGCATGATCCACGCCATAATTATACCACGTTTACGATTCAAAAATTGCCGTAAATTCCTCCACGGTCATCGTCTCTTTCTCGAGAATAATCTTTGCAAGTTCATCGAGCTTCTTCTGATGCTTTTTGAGCATCTCCAGCGCCCGATCGTATTGCTTCTCTAAAGTCTTTTGCACGAAGGTATCGATCTGGCGCGCTTTCTCCTCGGAGTAATTGCGCCCTGCGGAGGGGTCTCCCAGGTAGAGAGATCCTTGCCTCTCGCCATAGGTCACAGGACCGAGTTCAGAGTCCCCCATGCCGTAACGCATGGCCATGCTCCGTGCAATTTGGGATGCCCGCTCCAAGTCACTCGATGCACCTGTGGTGATTTCCGAGAAGACTAATGCCTCTGCAGCGCGGCCACCGAGCAGTCCGCAGATTTCGTCGAGGAACTTGCTGCGGCTTGTCGTGTACTGATCCTCCTGAGGCAGGAACCACGTAACACCAAGAGCGGAGCCGCGCGAGACAATCGAGATTTTGTGCAGTGGATCACTGTCTGGGCAAAGATGGCCGACGATTGCATGTCCGAGTTCGTGATAAGCAGTGATTTCCTTTTCGTGCTGCGTGAGCTTGCGGGAGCGCTTCTCGGAACCGAGCGTGACTTTCTCCACGGCATCATCGATGTCTTTCTGAAAGACTTCACGGCGCTTTCTCTTCGCAGCGAAGATCGCAGCTTCATTCATAATATTTTCCAGATCAGCGCCGGTCATGCCCACAGTTTTTTTCGCGATCGCGGAAAAATCGGCGTCCTTGTGCATTTTCTTGTTGCGCGCATGCACTTCGAGAATGAGTTTGCGAGCCTCCAGATCGGGCTTGTCGATGAACACACGACGGTCGAAACGGCCGGGGCGCAGCAGCGCGATGTCCAATACGTCCGGACGGTTGGTCGCAGCCATCACAATGACATTGGTTCCCTGCTCAAATCCATCCATCTCCGTGAGAATCTGGTTTAAGGTCTGCTCTCGCTCGTCATGGCCGCCGCCAAATCCCGCACCCCCACGCTGACGACCAACCGCATCAATTTCATCGATGAAGATGATACACGGCGCATTGCGCTTGGCCTTGAGGAAGAGATCGCGAACGCGCGAAGCCCCAACACCCACGAACATTTCGACGAATTCGGATCCGGCGATGGAGAAAAATGGCACGTTGGCTTCTCCCGCAACCGCGCGTGCAAGCATCGTTTTTCCTGTTCCGGGAGGACCCACGAGAAGCACGCCTTTCGGGATCTTTGCGCCGATGCTCAGATACTTCTTCGGATTTTTGAGGAAATCGACGACTTCAATGAGATCTTCTTTGGCTTCCTCACATCCTGCGACATCCTTGAATCGCGTCTTCACCTGCCGTACATCAGCGATGCGCGCCTTGGATTTGCCAAACGCCATCGCATTATTCTGGCTGCGGGCAATGCCACGAAAAAGCCACACAACACCCCCAATCACGAGGAGAAAGAAGAGAAGATCTGGCAGAACTGCAAGAAAGAGATTACTGGTCTCGTTATCTTCGACTTCGACGACCGTGGAATTTTTCGGATCATTCCACCCAAGCTCAGCAACACTGTCACCGTCCTCTTTATAGGAACGGAGAACAACTCCACCACTTTCGGTAATAGCGAAGACTTTATTGTCACGGATCGTGATTTTTTCAAACGTGTGTTCCGCATACCCCTTACTGATTTGCGAAAGCGGCACTTCCTTGGCATCTGCGTAGGGATCGCCGAAATGATCGGGTACGGCAACCGAGTACACGGAGAGAAAGAGAAGTGAACTGAAGAGTAGAATGCTCAGGAGCCACTGTTGACGGTTTTTTGAGGGAGGTTGGATGGCCATGGACGGGAGAGAGAATAGCGAGGAGGAGGGGAAATGAGAAGCAGAGTAAGATGAATATGTCATGCGTATCCTCAGAACACACGGTGATCTTCTCTTCCTCCTCCTTCTCTGTGCAGGAATATTTCTCCTGCAGGTACTCCATCTCGAGAAAGCCGCATTTCCGGTAACAGATGAGGGATCGCATGCAGAAGTCGGACGCATGATCTTTGAAGGGATGGCTCCATACCGGGATTTTTACTATCCCCATCCGCCGCTGCTACCGCTCCTTATAGGAGGAGGTCTGAAGATCTTCGGCAGTATGTATCCATTGCGTCTGCTCTATCTGTTTTTCAATGTAGCAAGTGCCATTCCACTCTTCCTGATCCTCCGTAGACTCACAGGTGACCGGTTCGGCGCTGTGATCGGGGTAGTGATGTACCTGACGTACAGTGAAATGATCCATCACGATTTCCGCTTTCTCGCGCTCCGGCAACTGAGCAATGTATTTGTCATTGCCTTTGGCGCATTGGGAATATTGCTCAAGCAAAACAAATATCGCTCGATTGCTGAAACCGTATTGGCCTCGCTGACAGCATTCCTTCTTTTTCCTGCCGTAGTAAATATCGCCCTCGTTTCCCTTGTTGTTATTTCACGGGGAAAATCGAAACAAGAATGCATGGCGCAATTCCGACACTACGCAATCGTGGGATCCATAACATTGAGCGTTCTTCTCCTTTTCTTCGCCCTCGTACCAGGAAGCATCGATCAGACATTCCTGGAGCATCTCGGTCTTTCAGCAATGCCTCGATGGGGACGCATTCAATGGGTCATCCAGAGCGATCCAGTCGATCTCTTCTTCTATGGCATAACTACGACTTCCCTCCTCCTGAGCGCAGCACTCCTACGAGGACGTCGATGGTTGTCACTGTGTGCACTAAGTATGATTGGTGCCATCTTCCTGCCAGAAGAATTCTGGCCGCATTATTTCGTGACAGCGGCGTTTGCTTTTGCAGTCGGGGCTGCACTGCTCCCGACGCTACTTCAGAAATTACTCCGATCCCGCACCACCGCAATACCATGGGCAATCACTCTGCTGATCCTTGCATTGCATCTACAGAGTACGCTCCCATCTCTGCTTGCAGAATGGAATGGCAACCGCGGAGGTGACTACGCCCAGATCGTCTCTCAATTGGAGAAATTCCCCGAGCCCGTCCTCACATTCATGGAACCGATCTATGCCATCGATGCAGGAAAGAAGCTTGTGCAACACAAATATCGCGCAACCCGCTTCACAACAACGTTGCACTATGAAATCCCTGCAGAAGAATATGAAAAGCTTGGTTCACTGGCCTGCACAATCTTCCTCACAGGCTGGGATCAGTCATTCGTTCCGACGGATGTGCAGGAGCATTGGAGAAAAACATATGAGGTAGTGAACGCCGATCCTTTCATTGCACTGACCCACAGCGATCTTTGTCCCTGATGCTATAGTGCATGCCATGCAAACGCGGAAGCGCTTCCTCCCTCTGCTACAGAATATCCTTCTTGGTTGTAGCATCATCGCCGTAGGCATTGGACTCTTTGCGATGCGTGAAGGGTCACTACTCCCAGACACACTGCAAACACAATGTTGCGATGAGGCGGATTACCGGTACCTCGCAGAGCACTTCTGGGGAATCCCGCATGATTTGACAACGTACGCAGAGGATTTTCACGGCTACTGGGGAACGATCCTCGAGAGTATTCCCTTCCGTGATCTTGGAACCGGAACGGTCTACCTTATTCTTAATACATTGGGTTTCAGCGCCCAATCTGTACATCTCTTTTTGATGATGATTCTTGCAAGCTCCTCTCTTTGCTTCTTCCTCTTTGCTTCCAGAATGATCGGAACGGCACGTGCAGCAGTGATGCTTGCGATTCTTGTACTCCCCCCGCAGCAATGGATCCTCACGGAAAAGTTTCTCGCTGAGCCATTTCTCCGGGCCTTCCTCATTCTCCTGCTCATTCCCGTGCTGTCTCTCGCAAAAGACACAAAACGTCCGGTGCTTGCCGCAGCGTGGATAGCCGTCCTAATCCTCATCGCATCACACTTCAAGGTGATGTGGATGATGTTCGGTTTGATGCTTCTACCGATCTTCCTCCCCAGACTCCTCAGAAAACGACTATGGGCAGCGAGCGCAATTCTCGTAGGAGGCATCTGTTTCATCCCACTGAGTCAAAGTGTCGTCCACACGGTCGGGTGGGGAGACGCATCGATATCCGGCGGCGTCGGTTTGCATCTTAGTGGCAAGTACACGTCATTCCTTCCCTTTGTTTGTGCACGATCACCTGCAGACGCAGTGCCATGGAATTTCTGTCATCAGAGGAATATGGAATTCATGCCTTGGTGGGCATTCCTCTCGGGACAATCTGCAACGACGGATGTCGTACAGCTCGTACGATCCCTCGATGCAGCCGCTATTCCATTCTTGCTATCGCAACACGTAGAAACGATCCTCAATGTTGCTACAGGATTTACACGTGCAACGAATTTCCCTGACACGAACTCTATCGCACTGCGCATCATCGACTGGCTTACAATGAGCATGCTCTTTGGCGGGCTCCTCTTCCGCAAAACACGAATCCTGAGTGCGATTGCCATTGCTCTCTGGCTCGTTCCTGCAATCGGCTACGCTCTTTCTGCCTATGACGGACGCTACCACATGATCATGGCGGGGCTACCGCTAGCAATCGGCGCACTGATTGCAGCGCAGATCCCCAGATCCGTGCAGGAAACATTGCACAGGGCAGTTCGCAAAGCAGTCATTCCTGTACAGAAGATGATCTCCCGGGGTGCTCTCGTCACCTCCCGCAGTCTCAACAACGCTCTGGGCATCAGACCCCCTGTACAACTTCTCTGCATCATCCTTTGCCTTGGCTTCCTGTTGCGGTTCTCTGTTATCCAAAATCCTGGCTGGGGTTTCGATGTGGGAGAATTTAAAGGCTGGGCATGGAACATCACAGAGATGGGCGTGGGAGAAGCCTATCGCGATCAGGGTCGCGCAAACATGCTGCCGAACTACCCTCCACTGTCGATGCTGATGCTCGGAGGAATCGGGCATATCTATAGGTTCT
>VMGQ01000028.1 GCA_007376635.1 Candidatus Peregrinibacteria bacterium Greene1014_49 | reverse complement strand
ATCAATGGCTTCATTAGTCGACATTGGCGGGAGAATTCCGCGCAATGCCCTAGCTAGCAATGTTTTGCCTGCGCCTGGGGCGCCGCTCATGAGGACGTTATGGCCTCCTGCTGCAGCAATCTCGAGTGCGCGCTTTGCAGCCTGCTGTCCACGGACATCGGCGAAATCTGCATAATGCACTTCAAGCGCCTTTACTTCGCGCATACTGCGGACAGGGGGAACCGGCAGTTCGCCTGCGAGAATGGAAACAAGTTCTGTGAGGTGGGAAACACCGATCACTTCTATGCCAGGAATGAGCGCCGCTTCCGCACCATCTATTTCCGGAACTATGAGTGTGCGGATTCCCATATCCCGGCAGGCAACGGCAGCCGAGAGAACGCCCGTCACATGGCGTACAGAACCATCGAGCGCAAGTTCACCCAAGAATGCCATCTCTTTCAGCCTTTCATCATCCATCTCAAGGGCGCCACTGATAATAAGAAGACCCACAGCAATCGGAAGATCGTAACGGGGACCCGCTTTCCGGAAGCTCGCCGGTGCGAGATTTACGGTAATGCGACGCCCCGTGGGAAACCGGTGTCCACTAGTCCGGAGAGCCATGCGCACACGCCATTCACTTTCCTTTACCGCGGTATCCCCAAGTCCAACGATGAACATTTTGCCGTCGCCCGGAGGCGCGCCGATCTCTACTCTTACTTTTTGTGCACCGACGCCGATGGTGGCAAATGAGGTGAGTTGCGTGAGCATGGAGGGGCATTGTATGGATGAATGCCCCTGTGCTGCCGGACTTTTTGGAATGCAGTTATGTAACTGTAATAGTCAATTGAAGAGGGAATAGGCCTCTTGGAACATTTCAGGTGTACGTTCGTACACTCGCCAAACACTGCAGCCTCCGCGCACTATTCTCGCCACGATGGCAGATCACCTCATTACCGGAAGAAATGGAGAAGACGTCGCGATGCGCTACCTCCTGACATCAGGCTACGGCCTCCTCGGCCGGAATGTCCGCATTGCACGCGATGAACTGGATCTCATCGTCTATGATCCCGTCGACGGCGTGATTGTCTTTGTGGAAGTAAAATCACGGACGATCAATGATCCGGATTTCACGCCGCTACTGAATTTTACCGACGACAAACGTGCATGTGTAGCCCGCGCGGCGCAGCGTTGGATCGCGGATCAGGAAAAGGAATGGGGGTGGAGAATTGATTTGGTGTTGGTGGCGGAGGGGAAAGTGATCGATCATTTGAAAGATGTGAACAATTGAAATTGTTGGTGATAGAGACGTGCGAATCGCACGTCTCTACATCCCCCACACCACCGTCACCTCCGTCGATGCCAATATCCTTTTCGCCGGCCATCGCCTTTCATTCTCAAAGTCCAACATCATAGCATCCCACACCTTTTTCTTTTCCATGCCATTCAAGAGAAAAACGGCATGATTTGCCGCAGCAATAGGATTGAGGGTCACGGTGATACGATCATGCACGACAAATTGGTCTGTCTGCGTGTGAGCAACCAGACGGGAATCATCCATCAATGAATCAACCATGGGAGGAAATAGCGATGCTATGTGCCCGTCATTGCCCATACCAAGTACAACAATATCTGCAAGATGTTTATCGAATAGCACCATGAGATCTCGTGCGTAATGCTCCACACAGGCATCAATAGGAAGCGATGTATCCGGAAAAATCAGATTTGTTTCAGGGATACGCGCATGAGCAACGAGAGATTCCCGGACGAGTTTTTGATTACTGTCTTTGTTATCTGCGGGAATATAACGCTCATCGATCAGGAAACACAGGACGGAATCCCAATCAAGTGATATTTTTCCGAGCGCTTCATACACCGACTTCGGGGTAGAGCCACCGGAAAGACCGATAATGCATCCTCCGCGCTCTTGAATAACGTCGGTGATTGCTTGTGCAAGAAATGTCGCAGCTTGGGAAACAAATTCCGCTTCGTCCCTTGTTTCAATGACATGGAGTTGCATAACGGTATTCTTCTCTATTCTCTTTCCTCTTTCCACTATGAGACGTTCCAACAAGACGTCTCTACGTCCTCTTGCGTTTCCTCCACATCCACGCCCCCCGAAGCAGCCCCAGTCCTTCGACACCGCTCATGACCTCTAGACTTGTGCTCTCCGTCGCCGACGAACCCAAGAAAAACCAGCTCCGGCTCCAGCAGCCTCCCGCGGGAGCCCGACCAGTGGCTGTCTGTTGTACGCTCGCAAGCGGGAGCTGCCACGGGAGCACTTGCGTTCCTGGGACAGACGGATACGTCGGATGAATCGGTTCACCGGTGATCGGATCTAGACTGTAGCTACCAAGGACTCTTCCCAAAGCATCTGGTGTGCCGTGGAAACCCGGGAAAGGAATATTCATACCAGCAACCTCAGACACACCAGCAATGAGACTGGTGGATCCACAGGTACTGGGGCAGATGTCTGAGTCGAGCATATTGCCATCATCACAGGTTTCATCTGGATCACGGATGCCATCACCACAACGGGGAGCATTGCAGTCGCTTCTGCAAGGGCTTCCGGGGAGATCGGCATTGAGCTTGCCACTGTCGCATGCTTCACCAAGATCGAGATGATTATCGCCACAGGAGATACTTACGTAGCGGCAGGTGATGGAGTCACACCTGTAGGGAAGAGTACTGGTAGGCATAAGTGCGGGTTCGCAAGCTTCATCAAGAGCACGTTGAATGAGACCGTCGCCACAAGAACCTTGGTCGAAGAAGCAACGAGCCGAGCAGCTCGCGGGTATTGCCGTCATCACATTCTTCCGGAGAGCTGAGTAAGCCGTCGCCGCACATACTGCGTCCAGCGACTTGTGCCTGAGCAATGAGTGTCCGTTGGCAATCGCCATTCGGTGTGCAGATGCCGCCGGCACAGGCATCACCACTCTTGCACCACTGACAGATCTGCGCTGCATCGCAGAGACCGGAGTCGCATTGATCAGGGGAAGTGCATTGTTCGCTACGCTCCCTGCGACAAAGTGCATCACAACCGTCGCCGGCAGCGGTATTGCCGTCATCACAACCTTCGCCGATGGTGACGATGCTGTCGCCACAGCGGAGTGGGGCGGCAGCTGCGGCCAAATGCTCCAACTGACACGTAGATGAACAACCGTCGTCGCTCCGTGTATTGCGGTCGTCACAGGTTTCTCCGGAGTTGAGTGTTCCATCGGCACATCTGCCTGTGGGCAGTGCTGTGGTGATGCGCTCTAGGGTGCAGGTGGAAGAGCAACCATCACCACTGCGGGTGTTGCGGTCATCACATTCCTCGAGAGAAGCAATGACGCCGTCACCACAGGCAGTCCCTCCCGCAATGAGCGTCTCAGTGGTACACGATGACGAACAGCCGTCGCCGCTTCTGGTATTGCCATCATCGCAGGTCTCTCCGGAGTTGATGACACTGTTTCCACAGAGGAGACGGTTACAATCGGCATCATTGGTACAGAGATTTGGGCCAGAACCGGGAATGGGGGTGCACTTATTTGAAGAATCACATTCAGCGTGAGTCTCTGAGCCACAGCCGTTGGAGGAGAGACAACGATTGGCGCCGGGGCCAGGGCGGGGGAGACAGGAGGCGTCCACACATTCGAGGTGTGTAGGACCAGTGGAACAACCAAAGGCGGGGGTGCAGGCATTCGTGGCCTGTCCAGAGAGAGTAACACAAGCATTGCCTTGGCATTCGGTGTGCACACGAGGAACACAATCCGCATTCGTTGCACAGGTGTCATTGCCTGCTCCTCCAATAACGGAGCAGGCATTGTTCCGGCATTCGAGATGCTGGGAGGCGGGAACACAATCAGGGTTAGAGGTGCAGGTGTTGGGACGTGTGCCTGTTGTAGCGAGACAGGAGTTGCCGCTGCAAGCGAGATGGGAACCCGGAGGAACACAGTCGGCATTGGTGGCACAGAGATTATTCCCTGCTCCGGAAACGGCAGTGCAGGCGGAGTTGCGGCATTCCAGATGCTGGGAAGCGGGAACGCAGTCGGAGTTGCTCGTACAAGTGTTGGGACCTGCTCCGGAAGCGGGGAGACAGGAGAAGCCTGCGCAAGCAAGATGTTGGTCTAATGATCCTCCTGAGGAAGCACCACCTGAAGAACCACCTCCTGATAATCCTCCTCCTGAAGAACTACCCCATACCACCTGTTCTCCTGTACAATTCGCTGCACAGCCATCCCAACTTCTCGTGTTCCCATCGTCACATTCCTCTACGGGCGAAGTCACGAGACCATCCCCACACACTGCCTTACAGCCGCTTGGACAGGTTTGCGTTACAGCTGCTGGAGACCAGTAGACGCACTTGGACTTCCCTTTGCAATCACTCCCTGTTGTACAGGGGCTGCCGTCTCGGCAACGGGTCATTCGTGGCCCGGGAATTTGAGATCCCCAATCGAGACAAGCCTCACACTGCATGTCCTGCATGCAAACGACACGGCTAATTCTCGAATCGCCGGAACAAATACTGCCTCCATCGCAATCCTCTCCAAGCCTTTCATCGGTAATTCTGTCACCACAACGCCTGATCATACATTCTTGCGAGCCATTATTGAAAGGAGACGGAGAGGTACACATGCTCCACGGTGGCCATCCTCCTCCTTGCGATCCAGCGTCACACTCCTCCATCGGAACGATACCCGTCGTATTATTGTTCAGGTGTGAATACTGCGGAGCCACCGGATCGTTTGGTTGCCTTATCCCATCTCCGCACTTTGGGAGCTTGCAGCCATTCGTGCAGCTGTCGGTGTCGATGCTGTTTCCATCGTCGCACTGTTCGCCGGAATCCAGGACACTGTTGCCGCAGGAACCTCCTCCTGAAGAACCACCAGAGCCTCCACTCCCTTGAGAACCACCAGATCCCTGGGAACCTCCTGAAGAACCTCCTCCCGAGGAACCACCTCCTGATGATCCTCCACCTGAAGAGCCTCCGCTCCCCTGAGAACCACCAGATCCTTGGGAACTTCCTCCTGATGATCCTCCACTACTCCTACCAGAACTTTGGGAACCCTCTGAAGAGCCACTCGAGGGACACTCACAACTGTTTATTAAAGAGAAACAAGACCAACCGTTCAAGAAAAATTGACATGCTGGCTCCTTCTGGACACAGAATCCGGGGTTCATCGGATCCGGGGAGCATAGGAGCAGTGGGAATTCCTTTTCACAATCGGCATAGGTTCTACAATAATCCAAGGATGAACTCCCTCCTGAGGAATCTCCCTCTGAGGAATCTCCCTCTGAAAATCTCCATTCTTCTGAGGAACCTCCCCCGGACGAACCACCACCTGAAGAACCTCCCCCTGCGGAGATGCCACCACCCGATGAGGAGGAAAAACTGGAAGAACGGCGACAATTGTTCGGACATTTGTCCACGTTGTTGGTATTCCCATCATCGCAGTCCTCTACTCCGCTCTGTACAACTCCATCGCCACAACGAGCATTTTTGCATCGATTGGTGCAGCTGTCGGTATCGACGCTATTTCCGTCCTCACACTGTTCGACTCCGGTGCGGATTATTCCATCCCCGCAACGGGAATTTTTGCATTGATTGGTGCAGGTATCGGTATCGACGGTATTGCCGTCATCACATACTTCGGTTCCTTCTTTCTTCCCATTCCCACAGACTGCAGAGGAAGCACTTGAGGAAGAGCAAGCACAAGGAACAAATCTTCTTCTGCATGAGAAAACGCTGGGGTACCCTCTTGTCTGATTACAAAAAGGTTCGATTGTGTAACAATCTGCTGCCGGGCAATCCAGTCCATAGCAAGCCACGGACCCGCAAGCCGTTGGTGACCCGCAATCTGTATCGGTTTCGCATGCGGCGGATGATGCGGAAGAGGAATTTATTTGGCATGTGCCATTGACGCAGGAAAGTCCCGGCAAACATTCATATACACCTGGTGTTATGGTACAATCGACCTGATTAAAGGTTTCACAGGCGCGAGGGCACGCATCCCCCACAGTAATGATATAGACGCCGTATGAGCAGTCAGGATAGGGCTCAAGAGCACATATACTGGAGGAAGATTCTGCAGATGTGCTGCTGTTCTGAGAGGAGGAACTTGCCCCACCAACGCATGTATAACAATTAATACCATATGTCTGACATGTCTTGCCTTGTGCCGTACACGAAGCCTCTGTCATGCTCCCTGCATCACACTCACGACCAGTACAGTCATCTGGGGTGGGACAGGGACAATACGTACGTGTCTGATTGCATCCGCCAAAATTACATTGGGCGGTCATCTTCGCACACTCTTTTCCCCAGCCCGGATCAATGAGATTTGGGCCACATGGATAGGTCAAAGAAGAGCAATCCGCATTTGTGGAGCATCGAGAAGCTGCGGAGGAGGAGGCCGAACCACAGCCCGTATCGTCACAACAATAGGAAACTGTGCTACCTGGCGGCCTCGAGCATGTGCTTATACCGCAACAATCCTGGTTTGTCACACAAACCTCACCCGGCATGCCACAAGTGGGATCTTCGCAAACATTATCTGTTGAATTACAACGTAATCCACCAGCACACTGCTGCGTGTGCCAAGCCTGCCCAACGTAGTAATCATACCCTAGCTCACAACATGCGTTCCCGCAGCTCTCTCCTGCTCCAGCTCCACTTTTACAATAAAAAGTTGGATCGAAGCTACCACAATAATCTGGGCCAAGAGATTGCGCTTGAAATTTTCCGCCATATCGTGACAGGAGAATGCCCACGGCAATTGCAACTGCGATGAGGAGAAGTCCCGAAAATCGCGAAATGCGCATTGTTGTCCAAGCATATCAAAATTCACAAGGTAAGTACTATCTCAGTTCCTTCTCTTCCTCCGTATCCACGCAACGCCTGAAGCCGCTCCAGCTGCAATCACGACAACCGCAGCGGGGCCAGTGTCTCCTACAGGAGGACGAGATGCCATCAGCGGCTGGAGGGAGGCGAAAGGCATTTGACCTGGCAGCCATTGTGAAGAAGGGAATCCGGGGAATGGGTACTGAGCAGGGAGGCCAGCAATGCCAAGGTTTTGTCCAGGGAATGCGATCATCGTTGGAGCAGCACCATATTCACGCTGACACACATCCGAACAGCTATCGCCATTAAGCAGATTCCCATCGTCACATGTTTCTCCCTGATCCTGAATATGATCAGCACAACGCGCATGGGAGCAATCTGTTCTGCAGCGTGATCCGGGAACGTCTCTATTGCGCTCGGCGCCTTCATCGCATTCTTCACCAGCATCCACCTTGCCATCTCCACAGCTGAGACTCAGAAGTTGGCATGTCGCAGGATTGCAGAAATAGGGCAAAGCAGGATTGTGGAGTCTCGGCTCACAACGTTCTCCGAGAGCACGCTGCACGATGCCATCACCACAGAAGCCGCGCTCGAGTAGACAGGAAGAGTTGCAGCCATCACGGTCACGAGTATTGGCATCGTCGCATTCTTCGGGAGAAGAGAGCACACCGTCGCCACAACCATATGCACCAGCAATGAGTATGTTTGATGGTGGTCTGCATGTCCCATTGGAATCGCAGATGCCGCTCGCGCACTGATTGCCCTGTGTGCATGTTTCGCATTTTCTCGCACTTGTACAACGATTCGTTGCACATTGATCTTGGGCAGAGCAGGCCTGCTGCACTTCACGACGGCAGGTCGCATCACAGCCATCACTCGGGCGGGTATTGCCATCATCGCACCCTTCCCCATCTGTGATGATGCCATCTCCGCATCGCAGTGCGCCGATTTCCTTTAGAACAATCTGACAGGTGCTGCTGCAACCGTCGCCGTCGCGCGTATTACCATCGTCGCAGGTTTCTCCAACATTCAGAGTGCTGTTACCGCATTGTCCGGGAGGAAGTGTGAGAGGGATTTCCAAGAAACTGCCTGCGACGAGTGTCTCTGGAATGCACACCGAGGAACATCCGTCACTACTGATCTTGTTCCCATCATCACAGAGTTCGCCGGAATTTATAACACCGTTGCCGCAGAGAATGCGCAGGCAATCTGCCCCGTTGGAACAGAGATTGGGACCGGGGCCAGTGGAGGTAGTGCACTGATCATTGGTGCACGTCGTGTGCGAGAGTGTGCCGCAACCGAGGAGGGGATTGCAGTTGTTACTACCTGCACCGGGGAGAGAGATGCAGGCATTACCTTGGCAAACCGTATGGTTGCTGAGACCACAACCAAGAGTCTGGGAACAGAGATCTGCACCTTCCCCTGGAAGGGGGATACAAGCTTGAGCCTGGCATACGAGGTGGATGCCATCGATTGCAGAAGATGTGCTAGAGGAGGTGAAAGATGATGTGGATGATGATGAAGACGAACCACAGGAAACCCCAGGCAGAGCACAAGCATTTTGACCAGAGCCAGGGATTAGGGTGCAAGTGCTGTTGCGGCATTCAGTGTGCTCACCGCAGGGGATAGCGGAAGAACATTCATTTGCTCCCGCACCCGAGACAGAGACGCATTGATCGGATTGGCAGACCATGTGGCTGGAACCGCCGCAGCCGAGGATCAGTGCACACTGGTTTCCTCCAGGACCGGGAAGGGGAACACAGGCATTGCCTCGGCACTCGGCGTGATTGCCGCAGCCAATGCTGGAAGTACATTCGTTGGAGCCTGGTGTGTTCACGGTAATGCACTGCTTCTGGTTGTTGCATTCCGTGTGCTTTTGACTGCATCCAAGAATCGGATCGCAGGTGTTGGCACCAGGACCAGGGAGGTTGATGCAAGCAGTGTTATCGGGAGTGCATTCGGAGTGCTCATCGCAAGGAATCATTGTGGAGCATTCGTCAGCACCAGGGGTGTTGATCGTGATGCATTGATTTTGGGCATTGCATTCCATGTGTTGCGGGCTGCACCCGAGGATGGGATCACAGGCGTTCTCTGCGTCTCCAGGGAGGATGATGCAGGCAGTGTTATCAGGAGAGCATTCGCTATGTTCTCCACACTCGATCACAGACGAGCATTCGTCGGCACCAGGGGTGTTCACGGTAACACATTGATTATTCTGGCATTCCATGTGCTGCTGGCTGCAGCCGAGAATGGGATCACATTCGTTCTCTTCGACCCCGGGGAGGATGATGCAGGCAGTGTTATCGGGGGTGCATTCGGTGTGTTCACCGCAGTCGATGAGCGGCGTGCAATCATTTGCACCAGTACCTTCATCCACGAGACAGACATCTCGGGGGTCATCACAGACAAAGTGCTGTGCTCCATCACAGTCAGCATTCTCCAAGCATTTGTTAGAGCCTCCTCCTGGTAGCGGGATGCATGCCTTTCCAACACAGACAAGGTGGTTGCCTGTGCCGCAACCATAATCCGGATCGCAAAGGTCTTTACCACCGGGTGTGTGCGGGATAGCAACACAGAGTGTCCCCTGGCAAACAGTATCCTCCTGACATCCAATATCATCTTCGCATTCATTGGGTTGGTTACCAATTGCCAGCATGCACTGGCCATCCGTGCATATGTTGTAGTAGCGGTCATCATCCCCGCATCCAAGAATTGGATCGCAGGTGTTGACACCCGGATCAAGGAGGGTGATGCAGGTGGAGTTATCTTCGGTACATTCGGTGTGCTCACCGCAATCGATGAGGGAGGAACATTCGTCGGCACCAGGAGTGTTGATGGTGATGCATTGGTTTTGGGCATTGCATTCCATGTGCTTTTGGCTACAGCCGAGGATGGGATCACATTCATTCTCTGTGTCTCCAGGAAGAATAATGCAAGCGGTGTTATCGGGAGTGCATTCGGTGTGTTCACCGCAATCGATGATGGAGGTGCATTCATCGGCACCGGGTGTGTTCACCGTGATGCATTGATTGCTGGCATTGCATTCCGTGTGCTTCTGGCTACAACCAAGAATGGGATCACATTCGTTCTCTGTGTCTCCAGGAAGGACGATGCAGGCTGTGTTGTCTTCGGTGCATTCGGTGTGCTCTCCACAATCAATGATGGAGGTGCATTCATCTGCGCCAGGAGTATTCACGGTGATGCATTGGTCTGCACCATTACATTCCGTGTGCTTCTGGCTACAACCAAGAATGGGATCACATTCGTTCTCTGTGTCTCCAGGAAGAATAATGCAAGCGGTGTTATCGGGAGTGCATTCGGTGTGTTCACCGCAAGGAATCATCGTGGAACATTCGTCAGCACCAGGGCCCTCTGCAGTGACACACTGATCCCTATCATCACAGACAAAATGTTCTTCGATGTCGCCGCAGTCCGCATCCGTCTCGCAATCATTGGCACTGGAGCCGGGAACAGTGACGCAGAGATTTGCACTGCATGTTGTGTGTTCACCCAGACCGCAGCCGAGTACCGGATCACAGCTATTTATTCCGGGGATGGGAAGAAGTACGCATGCCGGCCCGATACATTCGGTGTGCTTCCCGCAGGGAATCGTTGGTCCACACAAAACAGGACCCGGACCGGGGAGAATGACGCAACTATTGGCTGCATTACATACTGCATGCGTCTGCGTTCCACAACCCAGTGCAATACTGCAAGCATCGGTGCCCGGCCCAGGGACATGAACGCACAGAAGACCGCTGCATGCAAGATGCTCTTCTTTCTCACCATCACAACCAAGGAGTGGGTCGCATCCATTTGTTCCTTCTCCGGCAATAACCACGCACGCGCCCTCTGCACATTCCGTATGCTCGTTGCAATCGATGGTGGAGGTGCATTCATCGGCGCCAGGAATATTCACGGTGATGCACTGCCTAGCGGCATTGCATTCGGTGTGCTTCTGGCTGCAACCGAGAATGGGGTCGCAACTATTTGCGCCGGGGCCGGACAGCACGACACACGCTGAGAAGTCTTCGGTGCATTCAGAATGCTCCCCGCAACCGATGATAGACGAGCAATCATCAGAACCCGGACCATCAACGCCTACACACTGATCTTCGTTGTCACACTCCATGTGGCGTTCACTGCACCCAAGGAGGGGATCGCAATCATTGTCACCTTCTCCTGGAACAACAATGCAAGCCGAAAAATCGGCATTGCACTCTGTGTGTTCGTTGCAACCGATAGCAGAGGTGCAATCATTCGCACCCGACCCAGGTACTGTGACACACGCACCACTTCTGCACACTGTGTGCTCAGGATCATTGCATCCCACAACAGGATCGCAAGCATCGGCATCGGAACCTGAAACCACAATACAAGCCGAAAAATCTGCATTACATTCGTTATGTTCGACCCCTGCAGAACTTCTTCCGGTGGAAGAAGCTGCACTGCTCAGAGTGACACATTGAAAGCAGGAACACGTAACAGGATCTTGCTTATTCACACACGCCAATCCTTGTCTCTGACAGACCTCATATCCACCCGGCTCACCGGGCTCGCAGAAATTGACCGCAGGACATGGCGGACACACTGAACTATTACCACTCGATACTGCACCACTACGCACAGAAGAGCCCGAGACGCCAGAGCGAGCGGAACTCCGGGATGATGCTAAAGAACTTGCAGTCCCTGAACTCGTGGAAGACGGGCATCCACTCTGCCCGGTGATAGGATTGGAGCAACTCCAGATGCCGCCAGGGCAACAAACCGGCGAACCAATAAAGCAGGCAGGTACGGGAGGAGGACAACTCATTGCACTGGAATATTGATTGGATCTTGCGCTTCCCCATGATCCAATGCTCCCACTGGAACCAAGGACACTCGCAACGCTGCGGGATGACTGAGAGCTGGCTGCATTATGCATGGAAGACCCCGTGCTACAGGGAGATCCCGCAGAACCCGCGCTACTTGCAGGAGGATATGGCCAACAGAGATACCAATTGTAGGCAACATTGGGACTGCCAAACGCGGTGCAATATCCATTGCAGCAGCCACCATCACCAAAAGCCGGATCACAAGATGGATAATAATACGGAGCCCAAATGTACTCACAGGAAGGGCTGCTGGTTGGTGTCGATGATTCGGCAGAATCTTCATGACATGGATCGACCGAGCTCCTTGAGGAACGGGAAGAGCCGGAGCTTCTGGAACTTTGGGAAGAGCCTGAAGAACCTGAGCTCCTGGAACTTTGGGAAGAACCCGAAGAACCAGAACTTGCCGAGGAACCGGAGGAGCCAGAAGATCCTGAACTTGTAGAACTTCCCGAAGAACCTCCTCCGGATGAATCTCCATCTGATGTCCCTGCGCCTGAGGAAACACTCCCACTACTGGGCGCGCTACTCGTTGTGCAAAAAAGGGCTACCGTCGCCCCCCGACACATAAACCCCGAACACGTACACGGACCACTGGCGAAAGCTGGAGGAGGAGGAACGCAGGCACTTGAATCCCATTGAGAGAAAGGAACGCAGGAAGTATATGGGACACCTTGAGGATGCGTGGAAGGCTTTCCGGCACAGTCATCATCGGTCTCGCACTGGCCACAATGTGCCTTTGGAGGGATACCGATTGGTGGAAGGCAGGTAAGGTGGCTACAACACTGGGGTATCATCATAATGCCTGAAGCAACCTCACAGCATGGTATGTCACATGCGCCACTTTGACCGAGACAGGCATTTTGACATGCTGGTGTGTCTACTGATGCTTTGCAACCGCCATCTTGGTCTCCTGCCACATCACCACCTTGTTGCCCTACGGCTGGTTCACAATTGACCCCGACACAAACATAGCCGGCTGGGCAGTCATTATCGTTCAAACAAACTCCTCCACCCAAGACTGATCTCAGGTTATACACACGCATGACGATCAGTGTCATTGTTGCTAATACTGCAATGCTGAGGAGAATCCCTGCGATGCTTTTAAGGCGTATCACGTTCTTTAAGCATAACACTGGGGTTTTTCGATGTCATGCCGACGCACGACCTCACGACCTCCCCATCCCCCTTCGCTTCCTCCGCATCCACGCCACTCCCGAAGCCGCTCCAGCCGCAATGACCGCAACCGCGGCAGGACCGGTGTCACCCGCAGGCGCTCGCCCAGTGCTCAGGGATTGGACGCTCGCAAGTGGGAGCTGCCATGGCAATACCTGAGTGCCGGGAGTGGTTGGATATATTGGTTCACCGGTCATCGGATTTAAGCTGTAAGTACCGAGCACGCGTCCCAAAGCATCCGGTGTGCCGTGGAAACCTGGGAACCGTATGGCTCCGGCGACGCCAGCAACATCCGCAACTCCTGCAACCACACTCTCAGATCCGCAGTTCCATGGGCAGAGGTCTGAATCGAGCCTATTGCCGTCATCGCAGGTTTCATCTGGGTCACGGACAGCGTCCCCACAACGAGAAGCATTGCAATCGCTGCGGCATGGGCTTCCTGAGAGATCGGCATTGAGCGCGCCAGCGTCACATGCTTCGCCGAGATCAAGATGGCCGTCACCACAGGAAATACTTACGAAACGACAGGTGATGGAATCGCAGCGATAGGGGAGATCTTTGGCGGGCATGAGAGCAGGTTCACAAGCTTCGTCGAGTGCACGTTGGATAAGACCGTCACCACAAGAACCACGATCGAGGAAACAGAGAGAGGAACATCCATCATTATTGCGGGTATTGCCGTCATCACATTCTTCGGGAGGACTCAATACTCCATCACCACAGATGGATCTGCCGGCGACTTGCGCTTGAGCGACGAGCGTACGGCGGCAATCGCCATTCGGTGTGCAGATGCCACCGGCGCATGCATTGATCAGGAGAGGTGCATTGTTCTTCTCGCTCCCTGCGACAAAGCACATCACAACCGTCGCCTGCCACGATATTGCCGTCATCACAGCCTTCACCAATCGTGACGATAGAGTCACCGCAACGGAGCATCGCTGCAGTCAGTTGCTCCACCTGACAGGTAGAGGAGCAACCATCGCCACTGAGGTTGTTGCGGTCATCACAGGTTTCTCCGGAGTTGAGGGTGCCGTCGGCACATCTACCCTGTGGTAAGGGCATAGTGACTCGCTCGATAGTACAAGCAGAAGTGCAGCCGTCACCGCTATGAGCGTTGCGGTCATCACATTCCTCCGGGGGCGTCTGGATGCCATCGCCACAGGTAATACCGCCAGCAACACGGGTTTCTATTGTACAAATCGAGGAACAACCATCGCCGTTTCTGCGGTTGCCGTCATCGCAGAACTCTCCAGCGAGAGGTTCCAATGTGCCATTACCGCAGAGACGCTGGAGACAGTCTTTTGCCGCTTTGCACTCATTGCCGCCAGGACCAGAAACACTCAAGCATTGATCTTCATTACACACGGTGTGCGTAGATGTTCCGCAGCCTGCATTGGTATTGCAGATATTGCCACCGGGACCATTCACCGAAACACACGCAGTATCACGGCACACCATGTGCGTCGTTCCTCCACAAGCAAATGCCTGATTACAGAGATCCAGCCCTTCGCCAGCAACAGGCTTACATGTGCTTCCCTGACAAGCGAGATGCATGTTATCGATAATGGAACCAGTCACAGACGGAATAGATGAACCAGGAGGCGCAAAAGAAGAGGGGCTGGAAGGAGGGAATGTTTCGGAAATAAACGAGGATGCGGCAGAGGATGAACGCGAAGAAGGTGTAACGATGCCGCAGTTTGCAGGACATCCCGGATCCACACCTGGATCACATCCTTCGCGGCTGTCTCGAACACCGTCACCACAATAGGCGGTAACGCATGTTCTACGACAGGCATCCGGAGCGGTATTGGAATTCTGGTTTCCGTTGTCACACTGCTCGGGAGCAGTGACCTGTCCGTCTCCGCAGTAGTTGCCGATGGGTCTGCAATCGCAGGAGACGCATTCTTGGCCAGAGGCACAGGAGAGCACGCCGGCTTCACAGTCCTCGCCGGGATCGATCTGGCCGTTGCCGCAGAGGTTCACTTCCGTGGTGCAGGAAGAAGAGCAACCATCATTACTGAAGGTGTTGCCATCATCACACTGCTCGGGAGCGGTGATTTCATTGTCTCCGCAGTAGTTGCCTTGTCCCCTGCAGGAACAATCGACACATTCCTGACCTGAGAGGCAGGAAGAGTCGGATTCACATTGTTCTCCGGGGTCGAGTTGGTTGTTGCCGCAGGTGTTGGTTTGCAATTTACATGTCGAGAGACATTTGGCGTTGCTATTAGAACCAAAATTAGGTGGAGCATCGGCATAGTAGGAACACGTAGCCTTCCCTCTGCAATCACTGTGCTTTGTACATGCACTACCATCCCCACATTTCCACGAAGACCCAACCGCACAGAATTCACATTCTTCATCCGCTGTGCAATATGGCCATCCTCCTCCTTCTACAAACGGACATCGGCTTCCTGCATCGCATTCCTCTCCAAGTTGCGGCTGCAGCCGACCATCACCACAATGCATTATTTTGCACTTGTCGCAAGGAGCGTTCGGAGAATCACACTCTTCGGAAATGTACCAATCGTCCCCCTGAGAGATGTAGTTCTTTTGCATGATGCCATCGCCACACGTGGGAGGCTTACATTGCTCCGTACAAAAATCATTTGTGGGCTGCCCGGGGATAGGGCTCCCATAGACACCATTGAAAGCCCCAAAATCACAGAGTTCCCTTCCTTCTAAGACGCCATTACCGCAGACGGGAAGCGTACAACTATCCGTACAACTTCTGATACTGCCATCATTGGGACGATTACCGTCATCACACTGTTCAGGGGGTTCGATTCGCCCGTTGCCGCAGATATTGGTCTCTCGAATGCAGAGCGCGGAGCAACCGTCACCACTGAAGGTGTTCCCATCGTCACACTGCTCGGGAGCGGTGATTTCCTTGTCCCCGCAGTAGTTGCCAGTGGCCCTACAGAAACAGGAGACACATTCCTGACCCGATGCGCAGGCGGCATCGGATTCACATTTTTCCCCGGAATCGATAATGCCGTTGCCGCAGGTGTTTTCCTTAGCTTTGCAGCAACAGAAATCCGCTCCACACCCCCCATTGCACTGGCCGCCATTATCGAAACAAGTGCTCTCAAAGCTGCAATCTGTGCCCTGGGCACACACCTGCCCTGCAGCAGATGATTGTGAGGACTTTTTGGAGCTTTGGCTTGATTGTGAGGAGTCGCTGTGTGAGGTGCTGCTGCGAGAAGAAGATCTTGAGGAAGACCCACCACCGGATTCTATTTCGCATGCTGATGAACACCCGTCGTTATCGGCAATATTCTTATCGTCACATTCTTCAAACATATCTATATCAATCACTCCATTGCCACACTTTAATTTGCACGTTGAAGAGCAAGGGAACCCCGGTCGACCATTGTTGAACGAACCATCATCACACTCCTCTTCTCCTTTTATATCTCCCCAATAATGCCCAGGCTCTATATACCCTTTGGTACTCGTATCATAAATAAAACCATCTCCACATATGGCATTTTTACATGCGATAGTACACGCCCCGCGAGAACCAAATGGATTGCCATCATCACATTCTTCACAGAATGTTCCACGAGTCCCCGTAGAACATTCGACGGTGCCATTGCCACAAGAAGGTCCACTGTAGGTAATTTTGCATGTACTTGCTACACAACAAAAGCCACCCGCGCATGATTGCTGAACACCATTCGTATCGCACTCCTCGTCGTCGGCGTTTCCCGCAATATTATCGTCTCCATCGGAATCCACTCTACTATCGCCGCAGGTTCCACGTTCGATACGACACGTGCCACTGCAACCGTCTCTGTCACGGATGTTGCCGTCATCGCATTCCTCCGCCCCCTCGATCACGGCATTGCCGCATCCCAGTCGCACTGTGCAATCATTTTTGCAGGTGTCGTTATTATTGGTATTTGCGTCATCACATTCCTCTGTACCATTCACAATGCCATCGCCACAGACAATGGGTTTGGTGCAATTATTTTTGCAACTATCACTATCGTTCCTGTTACCGTCGTCGCATTCTTCGACGCCACTCTGCACGACCCTATCGCCACAGCGTGCATTTCTGCATTGATTGGTGCAGCTGTCGGTATTGGAATTATTCCCGTCGTCGCATTGCTCCACTCCACGAACGAGACCGTCTCCACAGCGTTGGAATCTGCAATTCAAACAATAGACCGCTGCATCACATTCCTCTGGTGGTTCCACGACTCTATTGCCACAGACTGCGGAGGAGGAGGAACTTGCACTGGAGGAAGCACACGGGCAAACAACCAACTTCGCTCCACATTTTTGATCTGACTGGCAGAACAAATCACGATAGAAACACTGGCCTGCAGAGACGCAACTATCGGGGGTAGCTCCGGTACACATAGCACTGGATGCCGGGCCCACAGCATCGAGTGCACAGGACATCGGCTGTCTCTTTGTCGGATTGCAGTCGCTATCCGCCGTACATGCCGCAGATGATGCCGAAGAGGAATTCGCTCGGCATGTGCCACTGACACACGAAAGTCCCGGCTGACACTCATCTGCTCCTCTTGTTATCGTACAAGCGACAGCGTCAATAGTTTCACAGACTCGGGGACAGGCACCCCCCGCAGGGATGATATAGACGGCATAGTTGCAATCAGGATAGATCGAGTTAATACCACAGATTGATGAAGTGCTGCTGTCCTGAGCGGAAGAACTTGCCCCACCAACGCATGTATAACAATTATTACCGGGATATGTCTGACATGTCTTGCCTTGTGCCGTACACGCAGCCTCTGCCATGCTCCCTGTATCACACTCACGACCGGTACACTCATATATAGTTGAGCTCGACCCCCCGCTACTTGAACCGGATCTTGGACATGTACAAGGCCATCCCCCTCGTTGACCGCATACACCTGCGGTGGGCTGTCCATCCTCTCCAATGCCATTTCCGGAGCACTCTCCTATTATTTGCACACAGGAGTTGGGATCCCACGGACGATTGGGGTTCTGGACACAGCGAGTTGTAAGGATACTGCAATCTGCATTGCTCATACAAGAGAAGCCCCCCACCGTATAGCACATACCATTGCTGCAACTTAATCCATTGCAGCATTGCACTTGTCCCGACGTTACGCCGCCTGTCGGTGTTGTCATGCAACAATTAGCACCACACGCATCATTCATAACCCCACATGCGCTCGGACAAGCAGGCGCACTGCCACAACTTGCAGGGCATCCTGTTGTTGTAGATATGCATTGCCCTTGAATCAGAAGACAACACCCTCCTGGGGGAGGGTTAAGGCAGTCACAGGTTGGCGGAGCACCAGTCTGCCCCTGCAACCGCAATTTATGCACCCGCACCACCACTGTCACCACTCCCACCAGCGCTATGGCTGTGAGAATCAACCCCGAAACTCGCGATATGCGCATATGTTGTCCAAGCGTATCAAAAAATGGAGGGTAAGCGCTATCTCGTTTACCCCTCCCACCCCGTTCCAACTGCAAGCGGCGCCTCGCCCTCCATCCACCGATAGTGCCCCGTGCCATCGGTCCATTGCACCGCACCAAATGACGAGAGAGATCCGGGCTCATTGAGAAGAATCTGCAGAGTGGCACCCTGCGTACCCTGTGCCATGCTGACATCACCGAAAACCTCAATAGTAAGGGCTCCTCCGATAATCGCACCCATGTCTTCGCTCAGTGGACAATGTAATCCCTCCGAACCGAAGGAACAGGAACTGAATACTCCTCCATCCGCTCGTGCAATACGCCAATTTTGAACCGTGACTCCTGCAGGTATGCGCAGTGTGAAGAGCAGATTCTCCACAGTTAATAGTGCACCTGTGCTTCGTCCGAAGAATCGGAATGCTCCAATGCGTTGATTGGTGCCGAGGTTCATGACCCCTTCTTTGGGGCCAGCATTTTCCACTCGATCGATCAGCGCATTCACTGTTTGATGTCCCGGATGTGACCATTCGACGGGTAGTGCCTGGCTTGTCGCAATGCCTCCTACTTCTCCCATGATTATCGACATCGTTTTTACTTCGACGAATTCTTCAGGAAATCCTCCTTGAAGAGACGTCTTCATTGTTGCCTCAATCCCAAGAGGAATGGAGCCGGGCCCTACAGTAACTTCATTGGAAGCTGCCTCTCCTTTCCATTTCTTATCCAGTTGATCGAGAATATCGGGCTTGAGTGTCATGAGTGTGCGCCCATTGCGATCCACCAGATGCAATTCATGAATAGTCCGCAGCTTCTTTTTCATCTCAATGGTGACGGATCGAATGTCCATCGGGGTGGAGAATTGAAACACGCCGGAGGCAATGGGCATTGTGCGGCTGCCAACCACAAGGAAGCGCGAGGGAGTGGGATGGGTCCAGCGGGCGGCGATGGAGGAAGATGAGGAAGAAAAGGACGAAGAAGACGAAGAGGTAGACGAGCAGCACCCCTCCGTGGGTGCTGCGGAGGAAGATGATGAGCTGGCAGCGGAGAGCCGCGGCTCTCCGCTATCACCCCGTTCCATTGCACGGTATTCCTCCAATTGATCTTGGGAATGCGCCAAATATGCCGCAGCAAGCCGCGCCATTTCGCCACGTGTGAGGAGGTGCCCCATATCTTGTTCGAGCCCAGGCAATCCAACACCCGCGCCATACGCGCCCTCACGATACTGCACATACCATTCGCCAGGCGGTGTTTCTTGTGTGAGGTTGTAGAGCTCTCCAAGTATTTTCAGGGCTTCGGCGTAGTTCACGGAATTCTCCGGGCGAAAATAGCCATCCGGGTATCCGCCAACGATGCCTTTTTGCTTGGCATAGCACACATACGAGCTAAACCAGTCCCACTGTCCGACATCGGGAAAACAATTTCCTGCATCTTTTCCCGGATCGGCTGTGGACTCGGGGTAGCTCTTCAGAACAATTTTTAAAAATTCCGCGCGGTTCAGAAGGCGATCAGGCATGAACGTTCCATCGGGATTTCCTTCGATTGCTCCGGCTTCTGTAAGGACGCTGACACCGGCAGTGATGGCGCTATTGAACGGGGCATCGGTGTACTTCTCAGTTTGATCTTCAAAGGTAAGCGCCAGTGCCATGACCGGTACAAGGAGACCAAGGAAGGTCAGAGCGCGCTTCATGGAGGTTATTGTAGCTGAATGGTGCTCCTGGCAGGAATCGAACCTGCATTTACCCCTTAGGAGAGGGTCGTTCTATCCATTGAACTACGGGAGCATCTTATACGAGCTTACAGCGTTCATCGTTGAGCGAAAAATGTCTTGAATGTGCCGAAGTGTACTTTGACATAATTAAAAAATGTATTAATAATACCATTATGCCCAGAAGTGAAGTATATCCGGAAGCTTTGCCCTTCGCTTATAAAGCTGAGGAGCTCGACGATCTGCAGCGCAAGGTCGATCAGTTTTTCAGCAATCAACAGGTACAGAAAGGAATGCGTGATACGAAATATAATCTGACAACGGTTCGGAACGCTCCCTGTCCTGCAAAATATTATCCGAAAACCAACAGGCCAGAAGGACTTCTGACACTTGGTGATGCCCTTAAGAAACTCCTATCTGCGGTAAACCAATCACAGATGATTCGCACTTCCAGGATGCACGAGCGGTTGGGCTTATACGATTCGGGAGAGGAATTTATGAATACGATACAAGTAGTGGATATAGCGGAATTAGGTCGCCCCATCGAGGACAGCAGAAAACTGATCCGTGTTCATTGCGCACTTGCCCTAGAAATGAAGGAATTTCGATGCACTCGCAAAGATGTGGCAGCAAGTGAAGACCTCAGCGCGACTCCCCATGGAATGGCAACGGATAATGCTCTGAAAAAAATCACACACGGAGTCTGCTTAGGCTACGAAGAACTGCAACTTCCTCTCCCCTCAGATCGAACAAGGCGCGGGTACTCTCATGGAGCCTCTCAACAGGAGCTCAAAGAAATTTGGAGTTATGGTGAAAAAGATTTGGATCCTAGAACTCTACAGGATCGCATACAGGGTATGCATTTCCGCCATATGAAGATGGCTGAGTTTGCCGAAATAGAGCGAGAAGAAAGAGTGAAGCGGCAATATTCTCATCTGGAACAATGGCGATGGCACACGGGAAACCGTCCGGCCTTCTTCTCAGGAAACCAGCAGATTCTGGAAAATGCGGGTCCAATAAACCCACATGGTCACACTCTTGATTTCCAAAAAATCGATACGGCAGACAATACTCTCGCCCGTCAGATCGAACGCACCATCGACCAAATCGCTGCGCTGCTGTACGACTATCCGAAAGAATAGGGGATTACGTCTCGAGCACAATCACTTGCCTCCCCTCGGCCGGTAATCCTCCTTTTAATTTCCACTCCGGTACCGCTGCAGTTCCCACGGCTCCGATGACTCTAAGTACATCATTGATCGTTGATTTCTCTGAAGCGAGCGGAACGATGACGCGGGGATCTACTTCTTCGATGATCTTCTGTGCGATTTTCGAATCGTCTCCTTGGACCGCCATGATGGCGACATCGCCGAGGAGTCCAAGCTCATGATCAGTCCAGTCATGGAGAGGAGCTGGGAGAATCGCAATCCGCACACCTTCCGCTTCAATGACAAAGGACACATGTCCACCCTGATCCTGACCGATGCCACGGATAGAGACGCCGTTGAGGTCATACTCTCCTGGCCAGGAAATCACGTGCTCCGTAGGTGTTTCCTCGGGCTTCGAAAGAAATGTCAGTGCTCCAGTAAGAGGTTTCTCTGGGAAGAATGCCAGCTTCGTCTTGTTCCCTGTTTCAATGAGGAGACTGCGGCCATCGGGCGATGTAAATGTCAGCATGTGTATATGGTAGATAGAAAATTGAGAATTGAGAATGGAGAATTGAGAATTACTCCTCAATGCGATCAATACTTGCTCCCAAGCTCCTTAACTTCTCATCAAGTTTATCGAATCCTCGTTCAATATACCGCACATCCGTGATCGTCGTTTCACCATCAGCACAGAGCCCCGCGAGAACCATCGCTGCTCCAGCGCGGATGTCGTTACTCGCGACAAGACGACCTCGTAATGGTGTAGGACCGATGATGAGTGCTTCATGCGCATTGAGCACTTCCACGTGCGCACCCATTTTCTCGAGTTCATAGAGATACGCCATGCGCCCATCGAAGAGCGTCTCGAAGATGCGGCTCACGCCTTTGGCTTGGGTAAGGGCAACACCCATCGGTGCCATAAGATCAGTTGGGAAGCCGGGATAGATGAGTGTCTGTACTTTAATGGCATTCAATGATGAAAGTTCGCCATCCACAAACAGCGTTTTTTCGACGGCATCATATTTCCAGATTGCGCCCATGCGAGCGAGCGTATCGAGGAAGATCGTCAGCTGCTCCGGATCCGCGCCGTGAATACGCACTTTGCCTTTGGTGACGAGCGCAGCGAGTGCCAAGACTCCCATTTCGAGGTAATCGTTGATAACGGTGTGTTCGGTGCAAGACAATGTTTTTTGTCCATGCACGATCAGCGTGTGTGTCCCTATGCCCTCGACTCTTGCGCCCAATTCTGTGACAAATTTTGCGACATCCTGGACATGCGGTTCAGCCGCAGCAATATCGATGCGCGTTTCTCCGGGAATAAGAGCGGCGGCGAGAAGAACATTCTCTGTGGCGGTTACCGAAAATTCTGGAAGGATAACGTGGCCCGGCTTGAGTGATCCTTGGAGATGTAATGATTCCTCCGTGCTCATGTTCGTAGCGCCCATCTGCATTAGTGCGGTGACATGTGCACCAACCGGGCGCTTCCCGAGCACACATCCCCCGGGGTAGGCCATCTCGACAACGCCGAAGCGTGCAAGGAGGGGACCAAGTAACACGATCGACCCACGCAGTTTTCCAACGTACTCCACAGGAATCGGCTTACTGGTCATGCGGTCTGTACGGATGCGCACCGTCCCATCGTGAAATGAGGTATCCGCTCCGAGGAACCGAAGAATCTCCAGCATCACTTCAATGTCGCGGAGTTTTGGGACATTCCGTAATACCGTTTCGCCAGCACACAGCACACTTCCTGCTATGAGTGGCAGCGCAGCGTTTTTCGATCCGCTTATGGTTATGTCTCCCCGCAAAGGGGTTCCGCCGCGAATGCGATAACGGAGATCGGACATGGAGCAGTAGTATAGGGGAATAAAAAGGGACGGATCTAGGGCGAAGACCAAAGAAACAAGAGACAAATTAGTTCCAATAGCCAAAACTCTAATGTACGAAATGCGTCCGTTATTGGGTATTCGACCATTGGATTTTTGGTCCTGATTTGTCTCTTGTCTCTTTAGACCTTTCTTCCGCGCCCATGAAAGGATTCAAGTAGTAAAAGTATCGCCCCAACCGTGATGCAGCTATCCGCCACATTGAACGTCGGAAATGTTCCGATCTGGATAAAATCCGTGACGAGCCCATCCGGGATGCGATCGACGATATTAGCGATGCCGCCGCCGAGAATGAGGCCAAAGGCAACCAACGTAGTAGCGGAAGATCGCCATCTTCCGCTGTGATCCTTTTGAGCAGACCGCACCGCAATGATGGCAACGATGATCAGAGCGATGCCGATCAATAGTTCTTGAATAACCGGAGGAAGCCTCAAACCAAAGGCGATGCCAGGGTTGTGGGAGAGTTGAAATCCAGCGAAAGAGCCGAGAACAGCGACACGCTCTATAAGGAAGCGATCCACGAGTTGGGCGCAGAGAACGCTCAGAAGTAACGCAACGGCCGTAATTATCCCGAGAAGATGCATCCCAGCCATCTTGCTCCTTGTGAAAAACCCTGTACAATAGAGATAAGGAATCAATGACTGTTCCATCTGAATATGGAACGGTCGGTTTTCCATCTTCTTTTTTCATCCTCATCTCATGAAAGCCTCCTTCATCGCCGCCGTGAACCAAATCTGTTCGGAGAAAAATGTGAAACCCGATCAGGTCATCGAAGCTGTAAAGCAGGCGATCGCTACCGCGTACCGCAAGGACTTCGGAAACAAGGAACAGGAGATCCGCGTGGATCTTCCTGAGGGCAAAGAGCATCCGATCATTTTGCTTGTAAAGGAAATCGTCGAGGATGTGGAGAATGACAACTTCGAAATCAGTATCAAGGATGCTCGCAAGATCAAACCGGACGCAGAAGTAGGAGATGAAATCGAAATCGATGTGACGCCGGAGGGCTATGGCCGCATCGCCGCACAATCCGCAAAGCAGGTGATCTTGCAGAAATTGCAGGAAGCAGAAAAGCAGTCACTCTATGAAATGTTTAAAGACCGAGAGGAAGAGCTCCTCACTGCCACGGTAACGAAAGTTGAACCAAATTGGGTTACGCTCGAAATCGAAGGGATGACCGTTTCCCTTCCTTGGAGAGAGCAAATCCCCGGCGAGCACTACTACACAGGCAAGCGTATCCGCGTGTATCTCGATACCGTTGAACTCACAGGAAAGGGTCCGCAGCTTCGGATTTCGCGCACGCACGCAGGCCTCATCCGTAAGCTCTTGGAATTGGAAATTCCGGAAGTACGCAACGAAGATGTGGAAATCATGGCCATCGCGCGTGATGCAGGGTTTCGCAGTAAAGTCGCGGTGAAAAGCAAGGATCCTCGCATTGATCCGATTGGTGCTTGCGTGGGGCAAAAAGGCGTGCGTATCCAATCAGTGATGGAAGAGATCAATGGTGAGCGCGTGGATATGATTGAGTGGAGCGAGGATCCGATCCGTCTGATTTCAACAGCGCTTCAGCCCGCTGCGATCTCCGCAGTGATCATCGTGAATGGGAATGAATCTGTCGATGAACAAGGTCGCCGTGTGAAGAAGCGCGCTGCGGTCTTCGTGGAGGAAGCCCAGCGCCCGATGGCGATCGGCAAGAAAGGTCAAAACATCCGCCTTGCTACTGAGCTCACCGGCTTCGAACTCGATATGTACAACTACGAAGAGCTTCCTGCCTTCAAGGCAAAGCTTGCGGAGATTCGTGGGGGGCCGGTTGCGGTGGTAGAGATTCCGAAGGAGGGGGAAGAGGAAGTTGCTGTGAAAGAGGAAGCTCCGACCCCCGTCGTCGAACCCGCCGAAGAAGAAGAAAAGACCGCAGAACAGGATTCAGGGAACGCAACGGCAGCCGCATAGAAAAACTGCATACACCTTTGTAGCGGAAGATCGCGATCTTCCGCTACAAAGGCGGTTCTTTGCTAATCCATATTCCGCTACGGTACTCCTGTGCCCCTCCCCAATCTCTCCTTCACCGTACTCGATACGGAAACGACGGGATTTATCCCTCGCACGAACCGTGTGATTGAATTTGCATCTCTGCGTATCGAAGAGGGGAAAATTGTCGACCGATTTGAAGAACTCATTGCGATTCCAAAGAATGATGTACCGCCGGTGATCCAGGTTCTCACACGCATCCGACCGGAAGCACTCGCCGGAAAACCGATTTTTGAAGAATGCAAAAAACAAATCCTCGAAAAAATCGGAGCTGACACGATGATCGTCGGTCAGAACGTGAGCTTCGATATCAAAATGCTCAAGGGGGAGGGGATGGATCTAAGTGACCGCCCATGGATCGATACCTCGATGCTTGCATCGCTCGTCTTCCCGGAACTCGCAAGCTACTCGCTTTCCTATGTGAGCACAGTCCTGAAGCTGAATCACGAACCCATCCACCGCGCGATGGGCGACGTCGTCGCAACGCTGGAACTTCTGGAGAAGTGTTGGGGAAGAATTCTTGAACTTCCGCAGAAGCAACTCGATGAGCTCCGCGATGCGTTTTCGAGAAGTTCTCCGGGATACAAGCTGCTCGCCAACGCTCTTCCAATAAAATCGAGTGCTAAGCAATTGCCCGCCTTCCTTATTCTTCCGAATCTTTCCTCGCCCCCGAAGGGGGAGAGGAATAAGGAGAGGGGGAACGTGCCAGAAAAGTTAAATAGAGAAGTCACCCTCCTGACAGAAACCCTGAATCCTTCCACTTTGCATCATCTCATCCAAAGCACTGAGATCGGAGAGTCTACCACCTGGATCGCCGTAAAAAATCTTGAAAACACCCTCCGTCGTCTTGGACATCTTCCAAGCAACGTCCGCGTCCTTCATCCTCCTTTTTTATTGCTTGATCCTCCGGCAGTGGAACGCTTGGCAGCACAGAATAGTCTGACGAGCGATGAAGCATCTGTGCTCACGAAAATCCGCTGGTATGCACCACGGACACAATCCGATATTCCGATCCATGGGGAAGAGCGGGCGGTATGGACGGGGAAACTCGCAGCGACAGATACTTCCGATGTGTATCTGGAGCAATTCAAGAATCTTCCGGCAGTGATCCTTCTTGATCAGCGGCAACTGCTGCGATTTTTGAGTGATCCCACTCACGAGGCTCACGGCGCCATGCAGCCAGGCATGCGAATGGTGATTGATGATGCATCAATGCTGGAAGACACCGCAACGAAAGCCTACGGCTGGTCTGTGAGTCTCGATGGACTTCGTGCGGCGGCAGAAGGACACCGAGATCTTGTAAGTTTCACGGATATTCTCCAAATTTGGATTGAGAAAATCCGCAGTTTCCAGGATCTGCGATACATCGTGAAGGCTGATCTTGAGGCAAAGGAGGCGAAGGCTCTCCGGGAACGTATCCCCCTCCTGCGAAGTACAGAAACACCGATCCTGCTCGACCGGATACTGGAGCATGTCGATTGCATCCTTAATCCGGAAAATCTCCAAGGACGCATCACGTGGATCGAGCAACGGCAGAACGGAAGTCAGTTCCTGGAATCCGTTCCCGAGCGCGTCGGGGCGATGCTGCAGACAAGCCTGTACAAAACCTACGCAACGACACTGCTGCTCCCTGCTAGTCCTGAAGAAGAATTCCGCGAAATTTTACCTCCGGGAACAACTGCCGTGCGTGCACCGACCCTGCATGAAAAAAAAGTTCTGCCGATGACGTTTCCGGAATCCGTCTCACTGGAAACGATCATGAAAAATCCTCCACCAGGGAAAACCGTTGTGCTCGTTGGGAGCCGCAAGACGATCGAAGATGCATTCGTGCGTCATACCGAAGCACTTGAAGAGAAGGGTGTGACTCTGATTTGCCAGAGCTTGAGTGGCGGTCAGGAGCGTATGCAAGCGGAATTCACGGCGGCAGTTGCCCCAACCTTGTGGCTTCTGACTCCATGGACGTACGAAGGAGTCGAGCTTTCCCCAGGAACGGTGGACAATCTGATCATCTTTTCTCTCCCCTTCGATCATCCCAATCATGCGGTCTTGAGCCGTAGGGCTCTGCACTACCGCGATGCTTTTGGAGAATATTCCCTACCACGATTGAAGGCACGGATGTTCAGAATTTTGCGGACGTTTGCGAGGCATGCAACGGAGAATGCGGAAGTACAAGTGTGTGATGACCGGTTGCGAACCAAAAAATACGGGAAAGAAGTGCGAAGTTATCTGGAACAATATGCTGAGAGCACAGACAATGAGATGCTGGCTGAACAGATGAAATTATTGTAAAATTTTCCCACTCCCCCAGTACTCCTCCATCCCCCAACCCCTTCCTCCACGGGAGGAAGGGGAGCTCTATGCATGCAAACAAAACAACAAACATTCCCCTCCTCCCGTGGAGGAGGGGATAGGGGTGGAGGGGAATGAGAGCCTTATTTCGAACTCTCTGCAACCGATACTTCTCCCGCCACCACACACGTCACTCTCCTATCTTCTCCCCAGTCATTACACCCCGGCGGCGTTTCACACTGCGTTGCAAGCCCATTGGTGTACTGAATGTAACGGGGCTTATTATCCGAGCACTGGATTTTACAAGCGTGCGGTTCAAGCATTCTGTTATCGTAGGCATAGTCCACAACAATCGGCTCTCCAATGCATGGGTCTCCTTCCTGGGCAATATCTCCCTGTGTCCCGTGATTCACAGGTCCGCGGATCGTCTGTAAAACGAGAATAGCAAGGATGGCAGAGAGAGTGGCAACGGTGGCTTTGGTGGGATCGAAGCGCATCACCCCTATTCTCAAGTGTTTGCACTTAATTTTCAATTCTTAATTTTCTGCCCCGCGAAGTTCGCCTCAGCGAACGAAGTGGGGTCAATTCTCAATTACGCGTGTCCTTTCCCTCCCGCCACCACCCACACCGTTCTCCATAAAATCCACAGATCCAGCAGCATCGACCATTCTTCGACATACCGCAGATCCAGCCGCACTTCTTCATCAAATGGCAGTGCGGAGCGTCCGGAAATCTGGCTGAGCCCCGTTATGCCCGGTTTTACGGCAAACACGCGGCGCTGGTAGGGATTGTAGCGCTCGACTTCATCCGGAAGATGCGGGCGGGGACCCACAAGAGACATCTGACCAAGAAGCACATTCAAGAGTTGTGGTACTTCATCCAGATCGAATCGGCGAAGCCACTTCCCGATCTTCGTCACGCGCGGATCGGCGTGGATTTTGAAGAGGGGGCCATCCCTGCGCTCGTTGAGACCCAGTAATTGAGGCTTCTGTGCGTCG
>VMGQ01000027.1 GCA_007376635.1 Candidatus Peregrinibacteria bacterium Greene1014_49 | reverse complement strand
GCATCCAGATCCATAATGTCCTGTTGCATCGTTACGACATTTGCTGCGATCTTTTCAATCTTCTGAAGATCTAGTCCTATTGCCAATCCCTTTGGTCCAATCTTTCCACTGACATATTGCAGCCACGACCCGGGAGCGGCACCTAGATCAAGGATGGTTATTCCTGGGCTCAAGAGATGAAATTTTTCATCGAGTTCCTGCAGCTTATAAATCGATCGTGCACGGAAACCTTCCTCTTTGGCTTTGCGAGCCCACTTGTCATTGGGGATGTAGCGCTTGGGCACGTGAGGGAATAGGGAAGTACGGAAATAGGGAAAGAGGAACTACAGGGGGTGCATTTTGGCGGAACCGACTGGGCGAGGATACTCTTTTGGGGTGGCTTTGATTTTTTTATAGACGAGTATCTGCCGCTTGCCCCATATGCCTCCAAGATCATAAGAAATCGCTGGATTTCTGCGAAGATGTAATTGTTCTTCAGCCCTCAATGCAGAGGAAATCTCCTCATCGATATCCATACTTTTCCAGAGAAGTATATGTCCGCCGACTTTGAGAAATGGAGCACAGTACTCGAGAAGGATCGAAGTCTCCGCGACTGCTCTCGCTGTGACAATATCGTATTGCTTCCGGTGCGAAGGATCGTGCCCAAGCTCTTCACTGCGTCCGGTGATGAGAGTGACATTGGAAAGTTTCATCATCTTAACAATGCGCTGCACAGCATCCATTTTCTTGCGTACAGAATCCAGTCCGGTGAAATGATGCTGAGGCAAGGCGATAGCCAAAGGAAGGAGAGGGAAGCCGCCGCCGGTACCGAGATCGAGGATATTTAACCCCTCCATCCCTAACCCTTCCTCCACGGGAGGAAGGGGATGTGTATGTTTTTGTATGTATGCCTTTATTTTCGATATGACCTTATTGCTCTGCTGAAGAATTTCATCGTTACTGAATCTGAGTATGCATACATGATGATCGTCCGCTAAGTATTGTGATCGTAACGCATCGTTTATTTGTGCTTCGTCCAATGAATGAATTTCGCCATCAGCTTCAATGCCGAGTCCAATCGAAGGTGCGTAGAAATCCAAGATGCGTCCTCCTAATGGATACTGTCTCCGGAAACGGATTCCCAATACATCATTCCGAATGAGTTTCCACAGAACTTCCTCTGCACCAGTAGGATGTTTTCGCATGGTACGTGCGTAGAGCAAAATATTTTTTGGCGTTACCTGCTTAATCCAACCATTATTTTGCGCCCCCCCTTCCTCCCGTGGAGGAAGGGGTCGGGAGATGGAGGGGCTGAAGGGTTGGGGATAGGGGCGATTCTCGTGAAGAGGAGGCCGAGGATAGGGGCGATTCTCGGGAGGAAGGGGTCGGGGGATGGAGGGGCACTGCGATGCAATCCACTCCACCGCCGCCAAACTATCCATCACATTCCCCATCCACACCCTTTCCTTTGTTCGATGAGCCGAAAGATTAATCTTTTTATTTTCATTTAAAAAAATATCTGTAAATACCTGCAACTTCGTCTGTAGCTCTTTCGGAAGAGCATCAAATGCCTGATTTGGATTGATGGCAGTCATTTTCTATTTTCCATTCTCTATTTTCCATTACCATACGTCCATGCCCCACGGTACCCGCATCGCAGAGCTCCTTATCAATATCGGCGCCGTGCGCCTCAGCGTCGATCCGCCCTTCACCTGGACGAGCGGCATCAAATCACCGATCTACTGTGATAATCGGCTTCTCTATAGCCATCCCGATGCACGGAAGTTTGTCGTCGATGCTTTGGTCAGCCGCGTCAAAAATCTGCATATTCCACCGGATGTCATTGCAGGTACCGCCACTGCGGCCATCGGTTGGGCGTCACTTGTCGCCGATCGCATGCATCTTCCTTTCATTTATATTCGTTCAAAGGCAAAAGAGCATGGAATGGGCAAGCGCATCGAGGGACATCTGGAGCCTGGGCAGCATGTTGTCTTGATTGAAGATCTTTTGAGTACCGGAGGAAGTGCAGTTTCCTCTGTGCAGGCATTGCGCGAAGAAGGCCAAGCGGTAGTTACCGATGTCGTTGCCATCTTCACGTACGAGCTCTACTCCGCAGCAGAGGCGGCACAGGAGCATCGCCTAAAATTACATCCCTTGGCGACGCTTGGCACGCTGCTTACGGTTGCCGCGGAACAGGGAAAGCTGACCGCAGATGAAGTAACGCGGGTTGCCGCGTTCTCCAGGGATCCGCAAGAGTGGGGGAAATGATATTAGAATTGCTTTAGGAAGCGTAGATCCCCTTCATAAAATGAGCGAAGGTCGGGGATCCTGTGTTTGATCATAATCATCCGTTCGATCCCAAAACCAAAGGCAAATCCCTGCCACTGGTCAGCATCAATATTGCAGTTTTTGAGCACATTCGGATGCACAAGGCCGCAGCCGACAATCTCGAGCCACTTTCCTTCACGGCTTTCGCTTTCTTCCCCTTGCCAGCGCATATCGACTTCCAGTCCGGGTTCCACAAACGGGAAGTAGCCGGTGCGGAAACGGAATTCGGCAGTTTTGTCGATGAGTTCCCTGATTGCTGTGATCATCACGGCTTTCATATTCGCGAGGTTGATGTCTTTGCCGATCATCAGCCCCTCGAATTGATGGAACATCGGGGAGTGTGTGGCATCGGCATCTTTGCGGTAGACCTTGCCGGGAAAGATCGCACGGAAGGGGGGCGTATGCGATTGCATGTAGCGGATTTGGACGGGGGAGGTGTGCGTGCGGAGGACAAATTTCTGGTTGCTGGTTGCTGGTTGCTGGATCCAGAAGGTGTCTTGGGCGTCTCTGGCCGGATGCTCCGGTGGAATATTAAGCAAATTAAAGTTGAGGTCTTCCGTTTCAATTTCGGGTCCGGTCATGACATCAAAGCCCATCCGGCCGAAGACTTCCTCCACATTACGGATGAATTCTGGAATCAAATGGAGATGTCCTGGCGAAAGCGGCGGTAGCTCCATCGAACTATCAATCCCGTCCTCCGATTTTAGTTGTTCCCCAGATGGATTGCCGAGTGTTTTATGCCTCAATGCAATCGCC
Source organism: Candidatus Peregrinibacteria bacterium Greene1014_49 (assembly GCA_007376635.1). Lineage (GTDB taxonomy): Bacteria > Patescibacteriota > Gracilibacteria > Peribacterales > Peribacteraceae > 2-12-FULL-55-11. Next base: position 7,985 of record VMGQ01000027.1, on the reverse strand, counting down.
TCGCTCAGCGTTCGTTTTGCCTCGTTCAATTCCACCGCTTTCCGCCGGCGTTCCTCCGCAGGCAGTGTTCCCAGTTCTTTCAGCGCAATAGTGAGAAGCCCCGCTTTGCGGCCGAAGAGTTCATGGTCGATCCCTGCAAGAGTATCTGCAGATGTGCATTCTCCGATACGCGCGGCGTAGGAGAGCCAGTCGTATGTCTGCGTCGTCATCAGAGATAGAGTACAGAGAGAGGCGTTGTTTCGTAAGGAGGGTCAATGTCTGCATGCCAACTCAATCAGCACAAACACTCCTACAATGAGCAGTGCAATCCACCAGTTGAGGAGTTTCCAAATAAGAAACAGGAGAATGATGCTTACAGAAAATGCCAGAAGAATGCCTTGCCGAAGCGAAATCGCCGTGATTTTTCCCGTATCCCATACGTGCCAGGGAAGGAATCGCCAGAGGGCAATAAAGAAGATCGTTCCGACGGTGCTTATCGTGAGAAAAACGGCAACGAAGAATGCAGGGAGTGCCTGAGCGGGAGCCGTCAGCGGACTTACACGGAAGAGGACGATCAGAAGCGACGTTACGGAGAAGACGGCGGCTATGGCGATCCCGAAGGGGAGGGAAGACACGGGAAAATTGTACCAGTGCACGATCCTTCGTGCGCGATCAAAGAAGCGCACCAAGAATGGTGCGCTGGGATTATCCGATGCTTTTCAGAAATTCCCCCAGCGCCTTGAAATCGTCATACAACGCCTGGCGCAATCCGCCGTTATGCAGTGCCGCCGCTGGATGATAGATCGGAAATATGGTCACTAAATCTGTGAGCTTGTGAGCCTTGCCATGCGCATTGCTGATCGTCGTATTCTTGAGAAAATGTCCCAATGCATGGCGCCCCAATGGAACGATGACGCGGGGTTTGATGAGTGCAATCTGCAGCTTGAGCCAAGGCATGCATTGCTCCTTCTCCAGATCCGTGGGATCGCGGTTTGCAGGAGGGCGATATTTCACGACGTTGCTGATATAGACCTCTTCACGTTTGAGATTGATCGAGGCCAGAAGTTCATCAAGGAATTTTCCGGCAGCTCCCACAAACGGCCGTCCGGTTTTATCTTCCTGTTCCCCAGGTGCTTCCCCGATGAACATGATTGCAGCCTTGGCATCACCTTCGCCAAAAACAGGATTTGCGTTCTCCGAAAGGGGACAGCCCTTCCAGGATTTGAATTGGGTTTCGAGAAGAGGAAGAGAGAGTTCCATGGCTGTATTTAGTATCCGGCCTTAATCTTCGCCAATCTCTCCTCAATCTTCTTGCGCAATCCTGCATCGCTTTCTGCAAGGATTCTTACTGCTGCAAGCGCTGCATTCTTCGGATGAAGAACCGTCAGCGCAGGGACATCCGAAGGCATCCGCAGACTCGAATGGATATCCGTGTGATACTCATCGAGGTTTTTATGGGGAGGGCAGTTGATGACGGGGTGTACGCATGTTCCCGCAACGACGCCACCGAGGCCGTTGCTCATGCCTACCACGGTGATGACGACCGTCGGTTCTTTCATGGCATTGATCTCCTCGACAAGCTTCACCACTTTATCCGGCACTTTATGAGCCGAAGCCATGACGGTTTTTGTCGCAACGTCGAACTCTTTCAGAATATCTTCCATGGGACGAACAAATTCTGCGTCAGATGCAGATGCGAGGAAGAGGATGACGAGCATGGCTGAAGTATAAGGGCACAAAGCAGCTTCAACAATGCTATCCGTTGGTGTATAATGCTCAGATGGTCGAAAATGCCCACGATGCACTGGCGGAGCTTAAAAGGCAGCAAGTATGTGAAGGTCAGAAAGTATTAGCTTTTGCAGCGCGCGACAAAGATCTTGTCGGCCACGGAACAGGCGATATTTCCTATGAAGAAATATTGCGACAAGGAAAATTGATCCATGAAAAAGGAAATGCTGAAGGGAATATTCAGTATGCAAGTTTAGCCTTTCTTGGAGGTTGGGAGGGGCAAGGTCCTATGGATCAAGGCAATGGGTTATTTGTTCTTGATCCGATTGCGGAAAGAGATGTATCCCATAAGGAATTATTCGTTAAAAGTGGCACGCAACGGATTCTTGATCTCCGGCATATCCGATGGATTGTATTACCTAAATGTGAAGTAGATTTTGTCCGTTCACCCCTGGCGGATGATCCTCTTGTCGAAGAGTACCGAGGGAAAATCGTCACATACGAAGAGCTTGCCGCAGAACTTGGTTATGATCCCGATCACAACAGAGTCACCCCGGAAATTGCCACATTCGTTGAACAATTTAGGCAGGAACTTGGAGAAAGATTGGTTGCTCAGGCAGAGAGTGAGCGTACAGCGGAGGCCATACGAAATGCGCGCCTGCTTGTGGAGCGTGCAGCGGCGAAAGGAGCAGCTGGTATTGTTGAAGCAGGATTAATATTAGATGAGCTCTACAAAACCCTTCCTGAAGCTCAAAGAGTAGTCTACGAGCGTACGACACAACCCGAGGCAACAAGAATCACCGCTGTCGATAACACGTGGTATGCGATTTTGGAAGCTGTCGATCGTGCACAGGGGACCTACAAAATTTATCTACGGGACAGAAGGAAAGGCAGGAATATCGTCGTTGGTCGAAGCAGAATACGAACAGATACGATGGGGACGTTTTTTGAATAATGTCCTCTACTTCACTTCCACTTCCATCGGCTCTCCCATAGGTTCCGGTACTTCCTCTGCTTGTTCATTTGCTGCCAGCTGAGCCGGATCGGACAGGGCCGCCGGGTGAAACCAGACGCTGTTGCCTTCGTTGTCGAATTTTCCGACAACTTCGGGTGTCTTCAGGTCTTCTTTCGGAGGTACATAGCCGTCCATTGCCGCACACATGGCACGCAGTTGCGACGTTGTCGTAAAACTTCCGCCACTGTACCAGCCTGCCTTCACATCACTTCCCAGCCCCTCTTTTGCATCCTTCGTTCCGGATTGTTTTGTTGTCGCAAGCGTGCGGATCTGTACGACCCATCCTATCGCATCAGTATGCATCGTGAACGCCTTGCCGTTACACACGATCGGGTCTGATGCTTTTTCTGGGTGCGGGTAGGTGAGCTGCACTTTTCTAAAGATACGCACGTTTGAATTTTTCTCGTCAGTTTTTTCGATGGTCACATGAATCCCTTCTCCAAGAGTGATTGGTCCCTCGGGCATCGCGCTAACATCCGGGGGATCATTTTTGAAGAATGCCTCTTTTTTCGCCTCGAACTCTGGATCGGAAATATCCAGAACACATTTCAGCACGTCTTTTTCTTTTTCACTCAATACAGGAGCTTTTGCTGTAGATTTGATCCCCAAAGGTTTGCTTGGGACTGAGCCCATCTCACATCCTGCCGTTTGGTACAGCAAAGCGAGTGCAGCGAATAAAGTCGTTCGGTTCCATGTGGTATTGTTGCCGACAACATTTCTTCCGCCGGTACTCACGGCGGTCGATTCACGCTGCACATCCAAGGATGAAGAGCGACTGATGAGATCAGTACATTCCTATTGTCTGTGAAAAGATAGGGAGTTTCGAACGCTGTATTTTTTTCTCTGTAGAGAAGCCTTCTTCCTTCTTGGGTACAGTTCGATGCAGATTTTCCCAGGGGAAAAGAGTCTTTCTTCGTGCAACGTCTGCGAATATTGACATACCATAAAGACATTCTTCTGATAGTGAATATGGATCGTCCGCGATACCCATCGGTAGAGAACCTGTCCGTTGCAGATCTTCTGCATGGTCAAAACACACAAGGTGTCCGTGATGCGCTTGCGGAAGGAAATCTTCTTCCACAGGAGGGCGTAGATGATCTTCGCAGAGCATTTATTAAAGCAACAGAGCGCGTGCTTTCCCGCGATATTTTTGATGCGTATGCACTAAAAGCCATGAAATCGGGACAATGTTTTCAGTCCGGACGCTTGGCAAAAAATGTTGAGCTGGCTCGCTATTCCGTTGATGCTCCATCCCATCATCAGCTTCTTCCAGACGAACATTCGTATGTGACAAAGGGACGACCGTGGGAGAATGGTCGCACGTGGTACACACGGGAGGAACGAAGGGATGCAGCAAAAGTGTGCAGTGCATGTCCCTCTATTCCCTTGGCTCACATGACCCTTCTTTCCATTGCCCAGGATGCCATAATGGATCCGGAGCATTTTGATGCCAAAGTGGCGAAAGGAGATTTCCTATCTTTTCTTATGCGTTGGAATTCCGGAAATACCGCGAGTGAAGTGGTGCCGGCCGTTTCCATTGCCTTACTGAACCAGCATGGCATTATCCGAGGGAACCCCGCACTACGATCTGGGTATGTCGAGGACATATTGGCAGGGGATTGCGATCAAACATTATTCACTGCGGATGCCATGGGATGGTCTTTTGCAGCAGCGAAGGATTTTCTCTTCAAGGGCAGATTTTTCTATGCGCGTTTTACAGAAGGAGATGCGGTAGCGGAGGTGACGTGCCCTGGAAAGTTCTTTATGCGTGATCACTGGGGTCTACAATTTCGTCTGTATCTGGCTGTGCAAGAGCATAAAAATGATCCTACGGTGCAAGCGCATCTGGAATCTTTGAGTAGGATGTATGGGGCGGTTTCTTAAGGTTCGATCATATTTGAGTTACATAAAACAACCCCGGCACCTAGTGGCACCGGGGTTGTCGTGGTTCTCCTGTTCATATTGTGACGACCATTGTGGTCATCTTTTCATTTGCTCGTACCCCAACAGGTCGTATCCGATGGAACTGCGATCCAGACATTTGCAGAGGGCTCGCAAGGCGATGCCCATGCCGTCTGTTCCACTGAAACCACCGAATTGGCCTCCTCCTCGCAGATGAGGCTCAAGAGTGACCAGCACTCCGTCCGTCACTCCCAAGGCGGCCAATTCGCTCTCCAAGCGGGGAATATCTTCGGCCAACAGAGCGAGTAGTAACCCGACGTCACTGTCCCCGGTTCCGAAGGGAACGAAGTTTTTGAGTCCGTCTTCATCCACGTGCCCCTTCCATGTCGCATTGGGATCGATCCGATAATCCTTCGCGTGCATCCAGCCCAAGTGTGGACGCATGGCCTGGTGCGAATCCACCGCACCACCGCGAATGTTCTGGCAGGTGATATTGGCGGGATCCGCCACGAGACGCAGCTTGTCATTACCAATGATTTTGGCGATCTGCACGAGACGTGCTCCGTTATCACCAACGAGGTTGGCTTCGAGCTCCACTCCGTAGATCAACCCAGCCTTGGCACAGACAGCGACAACATCGCTGAGCTGATCCGCCGCTTCCGTGAGGAAGTCGTCTGGGTTTAGCCCTTTTGGCTGGTAGAAGCTAAATCCCCGCATGCGTTTCGCACCGAAGCGCACCGCAAGATCGCACGCTCGACGTACTTCATCGCGATAGTGATTGGGTTCAACGTATCGGTTCGTCGTCCCATCTTCCTGATCTCGCAACTTCACTTTTCCAATCGGGCTGCCAAACTCGGCAACTTTGATCCCGAACTCGTCGAGCATCCTGAGTGCGACCGTCGCTTCGTGCTCGTCCCACTTCATGATGTTGTTGGATCTGCCCGTTGCGGCCGGGTCGCCGGATCGAATGCTAATGTGCTTCAGACCGAGCGCCTGAGTGACCTCAAGCTGCGTTCTGAAATTTGCACTGATCTCGTCACTGAAGCACGAGATCGTCACACTGGGTTTGGGGGCGGGCGTACTCATCTTGTTTGTCTCCGTTGAAGTATAGGAACAGAAAATCCACGACACAGCACAACGCTGCTACGGGTATTTTGGAGTATTTGACAATATATTCAATACTAATTATGAATATAATTTGTGTTTCTCATAGCCTTTTGGTGCAAGCGCATACATTCATTGCTAGACTCGGCTCTACCAGAATCTCGCTGGTTGATCTTTTCTGTCTTCATATGCGCCCGTAGTTCAGCCTGGAAGAACGCCAGATTGCGGATCTGGAAGTCGTAGGTTCAAATCCTGCCGGGCGCACCATTTTTTTGCTTCTCGATATATAAACTCACGTGGGGCTCTAGCCCTGCCTGCCGGCAGGCAGGTCAGCTGGCCGCCGAGCGTTAAGCGAGGCGCAATAAAAAAGGCGCCAGCGCTCTACCATACGATCTTGTTTTTTCTTATCATACGTACGTGGGGCTCTAGCTCAGCTGGTAGAGCGCTTCCATGGCATGGAAGAGGCCAGGGGTTCGAGTCCCCTGAGCTCCACCAAAATCATCAAGAAAATAGCTTCATAAGGTTACGGTTGTTGTAGCCTATTTCCTTATGTCTTTTCCCAGAAACCCCAACGCCGGACGGAAAATCGATGGTACTTTTCGTGGAGTCAATGTTTTTGGAGAAAACCAGTCAGGACCTTTTGCCGCCAGAATCGCTGTCGATGGGGAAGTACATTTTTTACATGATGATTGTAGTTTCACGGAGGATGCTATCTATCATATCATCGAAGTTCTGAATGGAGCGATGCGTGGGGCTCTAAAAGGTTTGAACACAGACTGGTCGGCCTATGGCATGCATATTCGTGATGCGATTAATGTTATTCCTGATCTCCATTGTATGAGTGAGGAACTTCGAGAGCGCTTACGCAATGCTATTCTGTTTGCTCACAATTCTGCCGTTGGTATGCAGGTGAATGCATTGCTTGCGATTGAAAGCTTTCATCCTGTTTCAGAATATTGGGATGTGCTGGATGTCATGGCTTGCGCGACTGCTGCGTTCAAAGCTGCGCTCGGGGTGCGTCAACAATTGATCTCCAAATATCATGAGTCCAGACCACTCGATCATGATGTGGAAACCCATCGGTGGCTTCTTGAGGATTTGCGATGCCAGTGTGAAGCGAGAAGAATGACATTCGATGATAAACGTCTCTGCGTGGTGATGCCTGCAGGTAGGGGTGGTGATAAGCATTTCATCAATTCGGCGGTTCAGATCATTATGCATGCGAATGCCGCCGGAAAGCGCGTCGATATGCTACTGGGACTCAATCAGGTGGATTTTCCGCGAGCGATCGAGGCACTGCATATGAGTGATGTCGAGTTGCACCATTTGTATGTGAATGAAGATCGTTCAACGGGCATGAACGGCAATAGCCCTCTTCTCCTAAATGAAGATGTCTTCGACAATTCTAAGCTTCGCGGCGATAAATATGTGATGGGCGAAGCGGATCCCAAATGGAATCGCATCTTCGCCGTGCGCCAGCAACGCACAGCATGGAACGCAGGAAAAAATCCGCTGCAAGGCGTACTCATGCGGATGTTGCATGATCGTCTCTTGTATGGAGGCGCCGGAAAAGTTCCCAGCCAGATCCTTCTTGCGGATGCGGATTCGTGGTTCGTGCAAGAGCCGCATGATCGCGAACTCGATACCGTGGATATCATGACCAATGGAGTGGAGGCGCTTATGCAGGAAAAGAAACGCAGGGGGCTTGCAATAATCGGAGCGCGTGGGAAATCCGCGCAATACGACGAACGATATCCTCATGGCCCAAAAATTCCGCATTTTGGCATGCCAGTGGATCCGATTTATCGTCTTCTCGATGTATCCGCAGAAAAGAATGTGCAATTCATGCCTGGAGGAGGAACCTTAGGAGATTTCCTTCCGGTGTTATCCCTTCTGACAATCATCTGCCATCGTTATCCGGGTTCTCGTACGGAAGATATGCACAGTACGATCCTCGCCAATGCAGCAGGCGTGCAGTGGGGAGTTTCTAAAGAAGCCCGCGTGGCCAATGAAGTACGACAAAATTCACTCGATCAACCCATGCGCTGGTTCAGTGGTGCGGCAGGCTTGCGGAAGCTCTATGGCGGGAAAGCATTTGATGGGATTACCGATGCCCGTGCGCTCCGAGAGACATTCACTGGTGCAGAATGGAAAGACGCGCTTCAAATTTATAAAGAACTCATCCAGCACGGCAAAGATCATCCAGATGATCCGCGACATGGGGACGCTTCTTGGAATGCATGAGAAATATTTTTTA
>VMGQ01000026.1 GCA_007376635.1 Candidatus Peregrinibacteria bacterium Greene1014_49 | reverse complement strand
AGCAACGAGCACAACCTGTCGACCGTTGATCCCTCCGGCAGCGTTGATCTGTTCGACCGCCCATTGGACACCGGAAAGTTGATCCGCACCAATGGCAGCAGCATCCCCTGTAAGTGCAGAGATCAAACCGATCTTGATCGGTTCATTATCACCGCTGGAAGAGCAAGCCGCGAGGGCGATAGAGAGAAGAGAAAGAGTTGCGAAGAACTTACGCATAAAAAATGAGGAATGAGACAAAAAGGGTACAAGAGTACTCGAAACCTAGGGTACTAGAAAAGATATCCTGAACAAGTTCCGAACCCGAACCCCAACCCAAACCCGACGTTATGTCGTCGGATCCGCCCCAAAATACAATTCTCTGAGTTCTTTGCTCTGTTTCACTTCGTTCGGTTTTCCTGTCAAGACAACTTTACCAATATCTAAGACAATGACGCGGTCGCAGATGCTCCCAATGAACGGGAGATCATGTTCGACTACAAGAACGGTCTTGCCCTGCTTCTTCAGTTGGAGAATGAGATCAGCAACCTGCTGGGTCAATTTTGGAGAAACACCTGCCGTCGGTTCATCGAGGAGAAATAATTCTTTCCCCGACATCAGTGTCCGCGCAATTTCCAGAAGACGCATTTGTCCACCAGAGAGTGATCCCGCTTTGGCATTCGCTTGTGATTGCAATCCCACCATTTCGAGTGTCTCCATAGCAACTTTTCGCAGATCTCCCTTGAGCGAACGCTCCTCTTTCGAAAGAGCTTCCAGAGCCACGAGAACATTTTCGATGAGCGTCATATCACGGAAAATCCCGAAGTTCTGGAATACCCGACCGATGCCGAGGCGAGCACGCTTTGCCGGAGAAAGAGCAGTGATATCTTCTCCGCGGAGATGAATGGATCCTGTGCTGGGTTTGAGAAAACCGGAGAGAACATTGAACAGAGTCGTTTTCCCCGAACCGTTGGGTCCAATGAGTCCCACAATTTCTCCGGAGTCCACGGAGAACGAAATATCGGAAAGAATGCGGTGCTCCCCAATGGAGAGGGAAAGATGGGAGGTGGAGAGGAGAGACATTGGAAGTGATGATAGCGAAAGGACCGAAGAAACAAGAAGCAAATTAGATCCAATGACCGAATGTCCAAGGACCTGAGCTACTTGTTTTCGTTTACTCTGCGAATGATCGTGCAAAAAATACGCACAAACTGCTCTGCTTCGCTAGTCAATCTCTGTCGTTCAATCTCCAGAGAAGAATGATGCTCCACATGTATCATTCGCAACCAAAAGGCACTTTCTTTCGCTTCTTTAAGACAAATCCTGCAACGCATAAGAAAATCTGCTTTGCCAAGTGCTTCATTGGCTTCAATGTAGTTTGCTCCAACAGAACCAGAGCTTCTCTTCACTTGCTTCAAATCTTCGGGTTCGGCGATTGTTTTTGGAATCTGGCTGCAAAACAGACGAACATTATCCGCGAATTTTTGAGTTCGATCAGTCAAATCATAGCGCCGAGTGGTTGTACTCCTTGGAACAGACATGAAACCAGTATGTTTCGATCATTTAATCATTGGAACATTGGAATTAATTTGTTTCTTGTCTCTTAGAACATTTCCGCTACATATAAACAAAAATCCAGTTCCATCCACAAAAAGAACGGGCTATTTTTCTTCGGTCACTGCCTTCATAAATCCTTCAAACAACGGATGTGGTCGATGTGGTCTGCTTTTGAATTCTGGATGGAACTGCGATCCCACCATGAACGGATGATCTTTCACTTCCACGATCTCCATGAGTCCAGTTTCCGACCACTCTCCGGAGAACACTAACCCCTTCTCCTCAAGACGAGTCCGGAATGCTTGGTTGAATTCGTAGCGATGCCGGTGACGCTCGGAGATGGTTCCGTCTTTTGCAATTTGCCCTGCCTCTTTATACGACGCATACGCCTTTGTCCCCTTCTTGAGTCGACACTGGTATGCACCAAGGCGCAGTGTGCCTCCCATACTGCGACCTTTGTGCTGTCCCGGAAGAAAGTGCACAACGTAGTGATCATGACCTAACTTCCCTTTTTCATCGAACTCCTGACTCGTGAGCGTGTCATCTTTGAGCATACTTCGCGCAAACTCAATCGCGAGGATTTGAGATCCCAAACACAAACCAAGATACGGAACCTTGTGTGTCCGTGCATAGCGCGCAGCAGCAATTTTTCCTTCGATGCCACGACTGCCGAATCCGCTTGAAACAATGATGCCCGCTGCACTCTTGAGATCCTTCCACACTTCGGCATCGTCCTTCTCCAGTTTCTCGCTATCCACCCAGACGATTTCTGCCTTGCGTCCATGGAAAACAGCAGCGGATTTGATGGATTCAATCTGACTCAGATACGCATCATCCAAGTGCGTATATTTGCCGACAAGCGCAATGCGGACAGGCTCAACTGCCTCTTCATAACGCGCTCTCCCCTCCTCCCATTCGCGCATATCGGGTTTGAGTCGGCCGAGACCCAGCTTCTTTCCGATGACTCCGGCGATGTCATACTGCTGTAAATTCAGAGGAACATCATAAATCGACTTCACGGTGGGAGCCGGGATGACTGCTGCTCGCGGTACATCACAGAACTTGCTGACTTTATCGAGAAGCTCCGGAGGAATTTTATAATCCGCACGCGTCAGGATGATATCGGGCTGTAAGCCGATACGCCGAAGTTCGCGCACAGAAAGCTGCGTGGGCTTGGTCTTCAGTTCCTTGGATGCAGCGAGATACGGCAGGAGCGTGAGGTGCACGTGAAAGATACGATCAGATCCCATTTCGGATTTCATCTGCCTTATCGCTTCCAGATACGGCTCTCCCTCGATGTCTCCGACGGTTCCGCCAACTTCCACCATCATAATATCCGCCCTACTCTTCTTCGCCGCTCCGATGATGGAATCCTTGATGGCATTGGTGATATGCGGAACAACCTGGATGGTACCCCCCAAAAAATCGCCGCGCCGTTCCTTGGCGATGACATCGGTATAGATCTTTCCCGTTGTGATCGTAGAGAGCTTGCTCATCGGTTCATCAATGAACCGTTCGTAATGCCCGAGATCGAGATCTGTCTCCGCGCCATCATCGGTCACGAAGACTTCCCCATGCTGGAACGGACTCATCGTTCCGGGATCCACATTCAAATACGGATCAAGCTTCTGGACGAACACTTTGAATCCACACGCCTTCATGATTGCGCCGATGGATGCAGTCGCGATCCCCTTGCCCAAACTTGAACACACGCCGCCCGTGACAATGATGAACTTTGCGCCGCCGCCTCTCGACCCTCGTAGCCTTGGCGCAGTGGGCTTGCGAGCAGATTTCTTCGTGCCAGTGCTTTTAGCGTTGGGATTCATAGACAAACGCGGCAATCCACCTATCGGGGTTGCCTCGGGAATTTCTAGGCCCGCCGGAAAGTCTACGCATTTTCCGTACAAACGCAATCCCTACTTTTTTATCCTATCATCTCTGCTCTAGAGAGTATCCATTGAAGAGAAACGCCAAAATAGCCATGTAATCCAACAGTTGCTAATATTGATAAAATCGTTAAAATACTACTAATCTTTTTCCTATGAACCTTGTCAAACCGGAGATCCGTTGGGGTGCAAGTTCGCCCGATACACGCGGGTACGTCCTCCCCCTGGGAGATACCGCTCGACCAGACCTCGCAACCGCCGTAGGAAACCATCATGGGCCGTATTCCACATACCATGCTTCGGGAAAGGTACGGGGACTGATGAATAGCGGACCGAACTTTGATGAAATTCGACGCATTCAACCGGCAGTGGAGATCGGACCCTTCGGTACATGGGTCGGTGAGCAAATCGCCTCACTTGATCCCTTTGGAGCAAATGCCACCCGGGACCATCCAGCACTTGTAGAGTACGGGCTGCGATCCACAATCTCGGTCATCCGCAACCGTTTCACTTTAGATCCGACCCTGATGGAACGCTGGGGAATACAGCCGGATGGGAATATCGTCTCCCGAATGCGTGTAACAGATTTGCCTATTCATCAAATCCCCACACATTTAACAGATGAGACTATTCGTAAAAAAGAATGGTATATAGCGGAGGGAACGCACGTGTATGCGGAACCAGTCTGGCATATGCCCACTCTAGAAAAGAGATTGCATGTACCGCTTGGAACTATTGCCGATGTCGTCGGCAGACAGAGGCGCATCATGCGCGATCTTGTCGATCACCCAGATCTTGAGATTATGCTTCCGAGTATCGAAGGACCGATGGCATTCGTCTTCGGAGACCCGAAGAATTTGGGAAAAGAAGTTGTACCCGTGACGGGACGCGTGCACTACAAATGCAAAACATCGGACGTGTTCGATACAGATCGATGCACATGCCGACCATATCTCTTGCAAGCTTGGTACAGTGCGATTGCCGCTGCTCAGCGGAATGAAATCGGCGTTGTGGTCTTTCTCGAAGAGGAAGGGAAAGCTGGAGGTCCACTCGACAAATACGGCATTTACGGACTCCGCGATCAGCAAGAAGATCGACCGCAAGATTATCTCGACCACACGACAAATACATACGGATACCGCGACCTACGCTTCTATGAAGTGATGGGAGACATGCTCAAATACCTCGGTATTACACACCTCGATACCATCCACTCCCAAAGCCAATTCAAAGCGCGACAATTGGAACTGCAAGGAATCCGCATCGGCAACATGGTTCCACTGGATCCCGAGCTCATCCCTCCTGGCGCGTACGTTGAATATTTCGGGAAACAGGGATCAGGCCACTACGGAGGAAATGGATGTCGCGAATCCCACGAAGATTCACAGCTTCATCAGCTATGAAAACCTTACCGCACTATATCGGCGTTTCAGGAGTGCAGACTCCGAAAGAAGCGGACGGAGCTGTACAGATTTTTCATCGATATGGATTTGTACCGGGAGCAACCCATACAAACATGATCGGCGTACTCACCAGTCCGGCAGTTCTCTCCCATGGCGAACCCCTACACATGACAAAAAAATGGCGTCATGCACAGGATTTTCGCACTTTGGTCGAGACGCTGAACGCTACCAAAGGACGCGGTCTCCCGATGGTTCATCTGGAACTCCCGAAACCGGATTCCCCTGATGATCCCACTGCCGCAGATTCTGCAACGGTAAGCATCATGTTGCTACGGCGATTACGCGACGAAGGGGCGGATCCCGCGATCCAGCTGAATGGAGTATTGCCTGCAAAGGACATTGTGCGGATTGCCGAGGAGACAGGAGCAGCCATTGTCCTCCAATTGAGACAAGAATTGCTACGGATGGGAATAGACTACATTCTGCGCTACATCGCAGAAGCACGACCGGGCATCGCCAAAATTCTCATCGATGCTTCCGTCGGAAGCGGAATAGCACTGCATCCCGACACTGCCGTGTATTGGCAGAACCTCCTCGAGAATTATTTCGGATTGGATGCATTCACCTACGGCCATGCAGGGGGCTTACAGGAAAGCAATACGCAAGGAATCGTCACAGCGATTGCTGCTCAGGTGGGGAATGCGTTCTCCACGGATATCGAGAGTGGAGCGAGGCGACCAAGCGAAAATACCGATACGCTGGATGTCTCAGAAAATGGAGCTCTGGAACGCTATGTTCAAGCTGTACGCAGAGCCTTCAGTCAATAGAGCAACCGTCATGCATACTCCAGAATGGTCACACCATATTCCGAGAGATGAAGGGGTAAATGTCTTGCGCATGTTTCCGAAATTTTGTATAGTACACATAACATGGACTTGTTCTGTGTTCGGCTCTGAACGGTTAGGTCATTTTTCTTACATTATGATCCAAAAAACCCGTTCAGAGCCTGTTTTATAGCATCAAAAACGCCGGCACCTGCCGGCGTTTCTGGAAAAATGTAACATCTACTCCATGCCCTCCGCAGCGTTACGCAAACTGCGTGTATTGGGATGCAACGTGCGCATACGGCCAGAAGTGCGGTTTGCGCTGCGTGTTCTGCCCGATGCACGACGTAATTTCGTAAGGCCATTCTCCTGACTCTCCGCCATCTTGCGCGTGCGCATCATCTTACTTAGGCCACCGCTGATGTCATTGGCGCCACGCGCGGAAGTATCCACTGCTCGACGACTCATGCGCTCAGGTGCACCACCGTTACTGAAGACATACGCAAAACCGGGAGTCGCAAGGGACAGGGACATCGCAGCAGCGATCGTAAGGCGAATGATATGACGCATAACAAAAAAGGAAAAAAGAATAATGGAACAACAGAAGCCTAGGGAGAACACCCCAAGCTCGCAATGTCACCAGAATATATTCCACTCATTACGCTACGCCCGATCCCCGAGAGCGCGCACTTTTACCTTCATCTTCTTTACCGTGCGCTTTGCTTGCTTAGCCCCTTTATGAGCAGCAACTTTTGCACGCGCGGCTCCGGTTTCCATGAATGCGGCGACTTCTTTCTTCGCTTCATCCAATTTCTGACTGGCGAACTTCTTGGCCTTCGTCAGATTCTTCTGGACATCATCACTCTTCACAAATTCCTGCACTTCCTTCGCAATTTTTTTCCCGTCATGCGACAGGTGCTTACCGAGAATTTTCGCCGCGGCCTCTGCATCTTTTGCCTTGGAAAGCTGATCGCGAAGATTCTGATTGGAGAAAATGTATCCAGCGAGCGATCCGCCAAGAGCGCCTACGAGGAGGGAGAATTTTTTCATGGGGAGGTTATCGGGAAGAGATAGAACTCAGTATACGCAGACGGATGGAAGTGTCACGCATTAATCACTATCGGCTCATTCCTAAACGGCGCTCCAGTAGTTGCTGATTGTCCGCGCGCTATTGCACTTCTCAACTCTCTCTTTGTATGAGAACCATACCCAACTATTGTTTCCACCAATTGACCTCTTACAAAGAAAAAGGTAGTTGGAATACGGTAGTCTTTATCTAAAATCTTACCAAGATATTCTTTTCCTGGAGTTTCGTAATCAGGAATTTGTAAACAATCGACATTTACAAACTTAACTTGATCATCAGCTGCGTGGAGGAAAGGAACAACAGCATAATATTCTCTGCAAAGTGATAATCCACGAGTTCCTATGTTTACTACTACTACTGTGTCATCGCTGGCTCCTTCAATGGCTCCTTGAAGATCATCAACATCCACTCTCTGCTGTTGCTGGATTCCCATATGCTAAGAGGCGAAAAAGACAATGCTCACTGTATCTCCTTTTAACCATTTAGCAACATCCCAACAACCTCCTTCAATGGATGAACCGCGACCGCCCCCGTCTTCCTGTCCTTCACTTCCCCTCCTCCAGCCGTAAGGCTCCTCTGGGAAATAACGATGCGCTTGGGAATGCCGATTAAGTCGCTATCGGCCATGCGGGAACCCGCAGAAGTATCGAGCCGGTCATCAACGAGAACGGTGAAGCCAGCTTTCTCCAATGATGCAGCAAGATCCAGAGCAACGTTGAATGATTCTTCCTCTTTGGTTTTTGCAAACGGCAACACATGGACATGGAACGGTGCAACGGCAGTAGGCCACTGGAGTCCCGCATCGTCGTGCAGAATCTCAGCAAGTGTTCCCATGATCCGCGATGTACCAATGCCATAGCATCCCATGTACACCGGTTTCTCTTTGCCATCTTTATCGGTGAAGTGAAATCCAAATGCATCCGAGAATTTCGTATACAGCGTAAAGACATTGCCTACTTCCGCAGCGCGATGAACGTCATAGCGTTTTCCCGTTTCGGGATCCATATCTCCTTCCCGCGCAACTTTGATGTCGTAAAACTTTTCGGGAACCGCGACATCACGCCCGAAGTTCGCGTTGGTCGTGTGCTTATCCGTTTCGTTTGCTCCACACTCGAAGTTTTTCCGATGAGCGGTCGATTCATCCCATACCAACCGAACAGTGGCAGGGAGACCAATAGGACCTGCATACCCAACCTTGGCGCCCGTAAGGGTAGTCACTTCCTCAGCAGAGGCGAGCTGCATACGCATGCATCCGACGACTTTTCGCAGTTTCTCCTCATTGATGTCGTATCCCCCACGAACCATCGCGGCGATGAAACCTTTGTCGGATGAAAAGATCAGCGTCTTCGTCGTGCGTTCCACTTCGATCTTGAGAAATGCTGCAAGCTCTGTAACACCAATGATCCCCTTCCCTTCTACATCTTTACGCGGGAGTTCTTTTTCTTTGGGATCACCCCAAGGCGGAGCTTTACTCGGCGCAACTTCGCGATTGTAGTACGTGTCTGTTCCCGGAATCTGAAAGAGTTGATCCTCGCCCGCAGGGCAGAGCGTTTGGAATTCCCGGGAGTACTCTTTGCTGAAGTCCCCTCCGGATGCGAGTGCGATCACCGTGCGATCACCAAGTCCCACACGATCGAAAAAGCGCGTATACGCCGGAATCGCCTTATGGAAGAAATAATCGAGCATGTCTTCTTCCGACGTGTGAAAGCTGTAGAGATCCTTCATGCGAAACTCGCGGCACCGGAGCAATCCCGATTTCACGCGCGCTTCGTTGCGGAATTTCGTCTGGATCTGGTAGGCAGCACACGGAAAATCCTTGTGACTTACCGTATAGGACTGCACGAGCGGTGTGATCACTTCTTCATGCGTGGAATTCAGGACGTAATGTGCGTCGTGGACTTTTCGCCCAAGGTCATTGGCCGCACAGGCTTGGAAAAGAATGCCAACAGAATTAAGCCTCCCCGTCTTCTCCCACTGCTCAAACGGCGTGAGCGAAGGAAGAAATACTTCTGCACCGATCGGATCCATCTCTTCACGGAGAAGATTTTCGATATTCCGAAGGACGCGCCAGCCGAGCGGCAGGAAAGAATAGACGCCGGCCATGGTTTTACTGATGAATCCGGCTCGTGTGAGGAGATCGGCGTTTACACTCTCTGCATCCGCACGAGAGGATTTGGAAGTCTTTGCGAATATCTGGGACTGAAGCATGGCGAAAGTTTACAGCTTGCTGATCCAGATCCCAAGGGCTGTAACGAAGGCTCCGAAGATAATGCCTCCAAGGACTTCTCTAAACGAATGCCCGAGGCGTTCGGCATAGTGCCGTAGATGCTGCAGTTGATTGAGTGCCTTGGCCTGTTCTCCTACAGCTCTCCGCACGCTCATTGCGTCGTACCACACGACACACGCAAAGACGAAGGCAATGGCAAATTCCTCCGACTGAAGTCCCAGCTTGTACCACACGATCATGAGCAGGGACATAACGAACGCCGAATGGGAACTTGGGAAACCTCCGGGACGGAAGAGTGCCAAGTGCCATTTCCCCGACCGAAAATCCTCGACGATCATTTTTGTGATCTCCCCGAGGATCATCACAGCGAGCGGAATGAGGAAGAGATAGTCGTGGAGGATTTGCATGGGGGAATCATACAACAAAACACCAATGGCAATATGGCGGATCACACCGCCGCCACATCACACACACCCCGGTAGGGACAATATTTGCATATTGGAACAGCCGGCGTTGGTCGGAAATCTTTTTCGGTGATCCTTCCGTGGATGGCCGTGATTTGTTTCACAGCATCACGTACCTGGTTTTCATTGCGCGTCGTCCGGATTTCGAGAACACCATCCTCGGTAATGTGCAGGAGGGACAATGCAACCGGTAGCTCGCCAAAATCTTCGAGCGTTGCAAGCGCATATATTGAAAGCTGCAAATCGGCATCCACTTCCACCTGGGTTCTCGGCTGTGACGTCTTGAAATCGATGACATGCAAACCGTCAGAGGTACGCTCGATACGGTCAAACCTTCCCGTAAGGACGATTTGCGATTGGCGATTGATGATTTGCGATTTTTTGTCATTGCTCATTTCAACAGAAAATCCCTTCTCTACCGCAACCACCGTGCGCGGCTTTTCACTCCACCACGCGTAAAACAATGTCATTAGCTCTTCTCCGCGCATTCTCGCTGCATCCGCTTCTACTCTCGTCGGAAAAGCATTGAGCGGAAAGTTCTCGTGCCAGATGGTCGCAAGACTTTGCAGTGTAAGCGAAGAGTCTTGTGGAGCTTTCTCCTCTGCAAACATCTCTAATTGCGTCTCTACATTCTTCATTCTCCAACCTTCGCCGAGGCTTCGGCCGGCAAGCAATTCACAATTTCCTGCCCCGCGTAGCTTCAGCGAAGTGGGGTCAATTTCCCTCTCCCCCCACCTCTTCAGCGTATTGTGCACGGCCGATCCGAATGCTTCGCCAAGGGAAACTCTCTTCGGGATTTTTTTGATGTAGCAGTACTCGTACTGGCGAGGACATCTTCTGTAGGAAGCCAACTGGGTGAAACTGAGGGGCACGGACACACTCTACCAAATTTGCACATCTGATGATTTTTACGACTGGATACGCACTGCGGTGGATGCAGCACTAGTGGGCGGAGCTTCATTTCCCTTTGCAGGACGAATGATTCTCTCATTCGACCCACCATCGGAAACCTGCTTCGAAGATTGTATGCGAACTTCCCGTGTTCCACCGTTGGGCTCTTCAAAGACAATCGATGTTATGCGATTACGGGTGGCGCTCTCCAGCTTGATTTGCAGTGAAGGAGTAAGACCAAGACGAAATCTGCCTACCTCCTTCCAACTACCGTCCTTATAGTCATAAATCTGAGCATTCTTCACTTGGACTTGCTTCGCAGAGAAGAACGGATGAAGACGATCGAGTGAAGCCTTCTCTGTTGAGGCTGTAATGCGCTGCTTGTCACGAAGCACAACCGTAATTTTGGAAAATCGAAGAGGCATCTCAAATGAAGTTTGGTTTTCGGCCAAACTTAATACATGTGTCGGAATCTTCTCCAGCCACTGACCCGGTTGCTCGGCACCCGCATATTTCTCGCTGACCGGCATCCACTGAGCTATCGGTACTTTTCGCTGTTCACGCTCAAGACCAGCAACAATATTCGGCGCTGGCTGCACATAGGTTTGCGCCGCAAGTTCTTTGCCTGTTTTAATGTTCCTTCCTCCCGTATAACGAATGGTTCCATCCGGTTGCGGCTCATAGATACCAGTATATCCCTTGCGGAAGTAGACTACCCTTCCCCCTTCCGCCTTTCGCTCCAAATGAAGCTCATCAATAGACAGAGCAATTTGCGATTGAGCAGATCCTGTCTCGAGGGACGCAGCATGCAAAATGCGATCGGAAGCCGCAGGATTGGTGAGGGTGAAATACCACTCGAAGGTCGGCTGCTTTCCTTCGATATCCGGAAGAGTAGAAACTGCTCTGAGTTGACCAAGCCCAGGAAGTTCATAGGTCATCGTTTTGCCGGCAAGTGCTGCAAATGAGAAACGCTTTCCATCTTTTTCACCTGAAGCCGCTGGCAAAGAGATTTCGACCGTAGAGCGGCCACTTAACCATTCCAGATGCTCTTCCCTCTTAAGATATTTCAAGACAGGTTCTTTTTCAGCTCCTCGAACATTAATGACACGACGACCCCGTAGCAGACTCAGATGAATTGCTAGCGCTTCCATTACTACAGAGAATGCTGTATTGCGCTTTCTGCCGAATTCTTGCGAGAGCGTGATCTTTGACCAATCCCATTCCTTGCCGAGATTGCTGATTTTGGTGCGAAGCCATCCTTTTGCATCAAATGACGG
>VMGQ01000025.1 GCA_007376635.1 Candidatus Peregrinibacteria bacterium Greene1014_49 | reverse complement strand
ATGCCAATACCCCGAGCGCTGTCTGTCGCACCGACTGCTCCCTCCGTCGTTGTGGAGATGGCATCCGTGACTTCGGGGAATCCTGTGACGACGGCAACCGCCTAGGCGCCGATGGTTGTTCCTCGCTCTGTGCGCTCGATACGATGCTTGCGGGAGTCTTGCCTCCTTCTTGGTCCTTCGGAGGATTTCCCACATTCCGCGTTGATCCCAATGGCACGATGCAGCTTTCGTACATCCGCACCGCAGATGGTCGCATTATGCAAATTCCTGCAGATGGTCGGAGCAACCCCTGGGGGCTTGCCTCCTTCCAGCAGATTGCCCTCAGTCATCCTCCTTCTGGTGAAACAGGACCTGGTGCGGTTGCGGTCATTGCTGCAGGAGCAGGGGCGGGTTTGGCGTGGGTGAGGAGGAGGAGGGGGAGGAAGGGGGGAGCGAATTTTCTTTAGGAGGAATAGGGCAAATCTTGGTATCCTTCTTTTCAAGATGGCTACTGCGAGGATTCGTCTCCTCACCATCGGCGGAACACTCCTTACACTTGGGGTTGGCGCCTACATGGCGTGGTTGCCGGGAGCGCAGCAATTTTTGCAGGGGCAAATGCCACCAGGTGGAGGCGCGCAGAACCCATGGAACCCCTGTGGAACCAAACCTTCTTGCGCATGCCGTACCTCGGGTCAGGATTGCATAGGTTTGTGCTGTGATGTGGTCAACGGACAGGCGGTCAATGGTGTTCCGTATTGCTGTGCCGGTTTGTCTTGTGGCCCTACTGGATGCGGATCTTGGGGAGGAGGTACAACAGGAGGAGGTACAACAGGGGGTAGTGGTGGCGGAGGCAGCTCCGCAGCCGCGCAAAGTAGTGCAGCTCCGGCAAGTAGCGATGCTCCCGCAAGTAGTTCCGCAGCCGCGCAAAGTAGTGCTGCTCCCGCAAACAGTTCAGCTGCTGCGCAAAGTAGCTCAGCGGTTGGCTGTAATTCAACGGCAGATTGTCCGGTGCTGGAAGGAGGAGGGCCGTCATATTGCGGAGGATTGCTGGGTTCGACATTCTGTTATTACCGCGAACAGGTATGTCAGGCCAACAAGTGCGAAATCAAGGTTTATGATTGCCTTTGTCCCACAAGTTCTACAGGCCAAAACAGTTCTGCCCAGAGTAAAACCTCTTCTAAAGGAAACTGTAAGCCGCCTGCGCCGGATTGCTTCAAAGGAAAAGCAGAGTGCTGCAGAAACAACGCATGGGCCTGCCCGAATGCACAAACAGGCGAGTCGCAGTGTGGGAAGAAATCTTCGGCGAAGTCTGGATCTAACGGATCCACAAGTTCTTGTGCGAAACCATGTGGAGAAGGTGGAACCGCTGTCTGTTGTTCGGCTCAGCAAGAATGTCATGTACATTTTAGGCTGGGATTGGGGGGTGATCTTTACGAGTGTCACGATCCTTCCAGCGGAGGATCACAAGGATCGGAGCAGAGTGGTAATAGTTCTGGGGGCAATAACTCCAGTGGTGGATCTGGGGGATCGGAGAAGAGTGGTAATAGCTCCGGCGGTAGTGGAGGCTCTAACCAGAGCAATGCCTCATCCGGAGGTAGTGGAGGATCCAACCAGAGTAATGCTTCGGGGGGAAGCGGGGGATCCGGGCATAGTGCCGCTCCAAGCGAGGGTTCCGCTTCCAGTAAGAAGAGTTCAGGTTCGAGCAAAAAAAGCTCCGCACGTTCCTGTGCCGGGCAGGAGCCTGATTGCACTGGAAAAGGTTCTGCGTATTGCTGCAAAAATGGCAGCTGGGCATGCTGGGATGATGCGAACAATGGCACGGTCATTGCGAGAGCAGGTGATGAAGCCCCAGCTCGTCCTTCACTTTTCGCGCGTATCTGGCATGCGTTCATAGAAGGGGCGGCTGATACTGGACGATTCGTTGCAAGCCTCTTCACTTGGGAGACTACAGGTGACACGCTTACGGCGCAGGTGGGAGGATCATCGTGCGGTTCGGGCCCTGTGGCTTGTGTTGTTAGTCAATCACTGAGGGAAATCGATTTTGTTTCCGTGGAAACCGTAGGGAACAATATCTACGGATGCACCAACGGAGGAGTACGCTATCTCATTGGTGGGAACCAGTCCCCGCCCGACGGAACGATCAGGGTGAATGGAACGTGCTCACCGCGTCCCCCTCGCAATGCTTCGGGTGACATAGACTTTTATAGTTTCTTCAGTGGAATGGGAGACGATGACGAGGCGACCTTAGCTAATAATATTCTTGGGCTATTTCCTTCTATCACCTATCCATGGATTGAGCGCAGAGTCGCATTTCCCCCGGAAGTGCATTGGGGAAGTGATCCGGATGGCTATTTATTCGACAAGGCGGTCTTCCTCTCCCTTGGTGGTGAGGGATTCCTCCATATCTGTTCCATTCTTCCCCAGTGTCCGCCCTCGAGTGTCTCCTCTTCTGCACGTTCTTCTAGTCTGGCATCTTCTTCGAAGGGCTCTTCGCTCACATCAAGTGCTCCACAATCTTCTTCCCACAATTCATCCACAAACAGCTCCGCGAATAGTTCTTCACGGAATTCCTCCACAAACAACTCTTCAACGAATTCTTCTACCAACAATTCCTCACAAAACTCTTCAGTACAGAATTCCTCCACAAATTCCTCTGCAAATAATTCTTCGACCAATTCTTCCACGCAAAACTCCTCTGCCAATTCTTCCAACAATTCCTCAGGGAACTCTTCTGCCAATTCTTCCGAAGAAAGTAGTGCGGGAAGCTCAGAGGACGAAGTACTTTGCGGTGGTCAGACTGCACCTTCCTGCAGCAATACACTTCTGTGTTGCCCCAATGGCAGCTGGAAGTGCTGGGACGAGGATGCGGAATGTCCACCGAGTTGTGGAGGGGGAGGTGGAGGAGGTGGCTCTTCGCAGGGGGGCAATAGCTCTGGCGGGAATAGCAGCGCATTTTCTTGCACACGGGACAGTGAGTGTTTAAAGAACGAACCGCGGGAAATATGTCGACAAGAAGGTGCTGTGTGCATCACGTCCTGGCCTAGTTGGGCTTGTAAAGATGGAACGTGTGTGGATACCACCAGGGAAGAGAATACCTATCCGGGACGATGCGAATTGTATCAGTGTCAAGACAAGACTTGTGGACGATGCAAAGAGAGAATGGCGTCTGATTGTACGGAGGACATGGAAGGTGAAGAGTGTGCTCCGGAGGCTAGTACTTGTTCGTGGACTGCACAAAAGACTTTTCCTGGAGTAAGGCCTCTGCCTGAGAACCACACCTGCAGGAAAGAGAAGGGAGTGTGTAGGAAAGGAGTTTGTCAAAGCGAACTGATCAGCGTGACAACTGGTGCATTCTGTAATCCAGATGGGACATGCCGTCCTTGCACGGCTGATTTTGAGTGCTTGAATGATCCCTCAACTATTGAGTGTGATATGGTTTACAACACCCCAAGCGGAAATTTGTGTAAAGTCTGGAAGGTTCACGACGGTTGCTCCAATGGTTTGTGTTATTGGGGTGGAGAAACCAGTTTATCTGTTACAGAAGGAACGGTATGTGCGTATGTTCCCTGCAAAGATGATTTTGGCAACCCCGCAATGTGCGGTACGTGCGGGAATACCGTTTGCCGGGGTACCTCCTGCATTGTTGATGGAACCTCCGGAAAAAATGAATGCGATCCTGTCCTTGGTTGTAGTATTGGAAACCAACTTGTATGCACTGTTCATGATGAGTGTGTTGAAGTACAAGGCGATGGGCCGGATGAATGCTCTGTCACTGTCGGCTGCAAAGAACACACGGAATGTAACGAGGATAATACTGCCTGCATTGTCGTTGCTGGAGATGGGGAAAATGCTTGCGATGTTGTCCTTGGTTGCAGTGCCCTCTCTCATCAGGTGTGCAAAGGCGATCAGTGTGTGGAGGTGGATGGTGATGGTGCTGATGAGTGCACCGATTCGGTTGGATGCAAAGAACACACCGAATGTAAAAATAAAAGCTGTATCACTGTTTCCGGTGAGGGTACCAATGAATGCCTCTTTGATAACGAATGCGTACATACCGAGTGCCAATATGCTGGAGGAGCTCAATGTGTTCAGATATCCGGTCCCGCCGACGATGAATGCATCACGAACAACGACTGTACCGAATATGATATCTGCGCCGGCGACTCCTGCATTACCGTGGATGGAGTAGGAGAGGATGAATGTACAACCAATGGAGACTGTCTCGAACCCGATGAACACCTCGCATGCGTCTCTGACTTCTGTGTTGTCGTCGACGGAGATGCTCCGGATGAATGCACTCAGAGTGATGAATGTAACCCTGGCGAGCACTTTGTCTGTAACGCCCAGAGCATTTGCATCTCTCTTCCTGGAGAAGCAGACAATGATTGTCTCGATGATGGAGACTGCCTCGACCCCACGGAACATCTCGCATGCAATGCCCAAAGCCAATGTGTCATTGTCCCCGGCGATGAAGACAGCACTTGCATCACGGACAACGACTGCCAAGAGCATGACATCTGCCAAAAAAACTCCTGCATAACGGTGGATGGAGCGGGAGAGGATGAGTGCGTCTCCAATACGGATTGCATCTCCCATAACGAATGTTCTTCGGATAACACCCTTTGCCTTGTCCTTCCCGGTCCGGGAGCGAATCAGTGTGGAGTGGTTCTTAGCTGTGGCGGAGGGCACAACGAATGTAACGCTCAAAATCAATGCATCTCTGTTCCTGGCCCCGGTACCTCTACCTGTACTCCCGCAGTTGGCTGCGGCCAGCACACGGAATGCCAAGGTATTGCCTGCGTCGTTCTCCCTGGCTCTGGCACCCGTCCCTGCGAGCCTTCCATTGGCTGTGGCCTCGTCACGCATACCATCTGTCAAAATGCTGCCTGTGTCTCCATTGCCGGTTCTGGTCCCAATGCTTGCACCACAAATGCACAGTGTTCCGGTCAGAGTCACCTGATCTGTACACCCCAAGGCTCCTGCCTCAACGAAAACGGTCCCGGTGCCAATCAGTGCTCCTCCGGTATCGACTGTAACGAGCATACCGAATGCCTAGAAAGCTCCTGCGTCGTCCTCTCTGGAGTGGGCATCAACGAATGTGATCCTATTCTCGGATGCGGAGAAGAGTCCCACATGGAATGTGAAATCCAAGCCTGTATCACTGTGGCTGGCCCCGGTACCAACTCCTGCAGTGATTACATCGACTGTAGCGAACACACCGAATGCCAGGACTCTGCCTGTGTTACCCTTCCTGGCAGAGGCACCAATGGCTGCAATCCCTTCTTCGGATGCAATGCCGAAAACACCCACACCGAATGCCAGGGCACTCAGTGCATCCAGATCCCCGGTCCCGGAGCGAACCTTTGTGATCCCGTTCTCTCTTGTGCCATCGATGCTCACACTGAATGCTCTGAAAATGGATGCACCATCGTGAATGGCCCCGGTGCCAATGCATGCAGCAACGACCGTGAATGTCTCGCCTCCTGCGGTGATGGAACCGTTGACCCCGGTGAGCAATGCGACGACGGATCCAATAACTCTGACTCTGTCCCCGACAGCTGCCGCACCTCCTGTGCCTTCCCGATTTGCGGCGATAGCATCCTTGATAGTGGTGAACAGTGTGATGATGGCAATATCGCATCCGGAGACGGTTGCTCCAGAACCTGCACCATGGAAGATGTCCTCATCGCCGGTGCCTCTTTCTGTGGCGATGGCATCCTCTCTGCACCCGAACAATGCGATGATGGAAACACCTACTCTGGTGATGGTTGCCGTGAAAACTGCACCCTCGAACCTGCTGTCCTTGCCTCTGCTGCCTTCTGCGGGGATGGAATAGCCGTTGCTCCAGAGCAATGTGATGACGGCAACAATCTTTCCAATGATCGCTGCTCTCCCTCTTGTACTATCACCGGAGCAGTCGCTGCCTCCCCACTGTGCGGTGATGGTCTTCTCTCAAAGCCAGAGGAATGTGATGACAACAATCAACGCAATCAAGACGGTTGCTCTACAGCCTGCCTTCTCGAACGCGGTTTCTGCGGTGATGGCATCATCCAGCGCGCCCTTGATGAAGTCTGTGAACCTTCTCTCCACAAATCCTCCCTCTCCTACGGCTGCAACCCCCAGACTTGCCGCTTCCTCAGTGCCACCTGTGGCAATGGCAGCATCGATCTCGGAGAAGAGTGTGACAACGCCCTTGCCAATGCCAATGCCCCAAGCGCCATCTGTCGCACCGACTGCTCCCTCCGTCGTTGTGGAGATGCCATCCGGGACTTTGACGAATCCTGTGACGATGGCAACCGTCTCTCGGGGGATGGCTGCTCTTCACTCTGCACGAATGACACCATGCTCGCAGGCAGCGCCATCCCCGGAAGCTCTCCTTTTGGTACCTTCTCCCTCAGAGCAGATCAAGGTTCCCTCTACGTCCGCATGCCCGATGGCCAGATCCTTTCGCTTCCCCCGAGCGGTCAGATTCCCCCAGGAGGAGTCCTCCTTGGTCAGCTTCAGCCTCTCATGACGAATCGTGCTCCCGTTGGGGACACCGGCCCTGCCGCTGTTGCGGTCATTGCCGCTGGAGCGGGATCGGGATTGGCGTGGGTACGGAGGAAACGCCGCAAAGGGTTAGTTGCGTAGTCCCATACACCGTAGAGACGGCACGGTGTGCCGTCTCATCCCATTCCGTCAGAGACGTGCCAATGGCACATCTCTACGCCATTTTACAATTCGTCCATTTCGGACAAATTCTATGTTCTGCATTATCAAAAATGATATAAGTACAATGAAATTGACTTTTAAGCAAAAAAATGTAATAAACATAAGTTCATGATTTGGGAAGTGAATGATTGTTAGCGTGTCATGAACACGCGGTCATTCAAAACATTGGCTTCAGATCAAAGCTAGTGGTTCCGAATTGTGACTCTCGAGAGTGAGGAGTTTCTCATGAAAACTTTGTGGAACAGTTTCTTCAGTGGAATGCGCCGAAGCGCACGTCGAAGGAATGCCGTGAATGGCATTTCGGCAGTGATGGAGAAGCTCGAAACCAGAACGGTTCCGGCGCTTTCCATTTCCGGTGGAATCGCAACCTTCACTGGCACGAATGCCAGCGAAACGATGACCATCGATGTCGTCTCTGCCACGGGGGGTAATCGGATTACGTTTACCCTCGGTACAACGGTGACCTCCGTTCCCCAGCGGGATGTGAGGGAAATCATCGTCAGGGGATTGAGTGGCAACGATCTCATCAATGCTGCCAATGCTCTGGTCAAATTGCGACTCGCAGATGGCGGAGCCGGTAATGACACGATTACTGGAAGCGCCAAGCCCGACACGATTATCGGCGGAGCCGGTAACGATGTCCTCTCCGGCGGAGGTGGGAGTGATTCCATCACCGGTGGTGATGGCAATGACACCATCACCGGAGGGGATGGAGACGACCGCATGCTTGGAGGGAATGGCAATGACTTGCTCCAAGGTGGAGCCGGGGATGATGATCTCTTCGGTGATGCTGGGATGGATAAGCTCTATGGTGGTCAAGGTCAGGATTCCCTTGTTTCTGGGCCCAATACCACCACGTTGAGAGATTCACTCTTCGCGAATGTTGACGATGATTGGTTCACGAATGAAGGCAGCCGACCGGACGTGTTGCAGTCAGATCCCACCGACACCGTTTCTGGTGGTGGAGGTAATGGCTCTGGTGGCAGTGGTGGCACAGTCACTGGAGTTACCGAAAATGATGTGACGGGAACTGTTACCGTCACAGCAGCATCTTCCGTGGTTATTTCCCGCCAGGACGACAACGGTCTCGTCGAGATCTTTGTCGATGGTGTCTCCAAGGGTCAACGTCGGCCTGCTCGGCTGGATATCCATTTGCCTCCGGGCATCGAGCCAAGCATCGACAGTCGCTTGTTGACGGAGATTACCGATGGTGTGTTCCTCAATGGAGCTCGGAAGTAGCAAATGTAGATCTGAAGCCAGGAAAGGAATGGCCGCAATACAAGAGCCTCTCTCCGGAGAGGCTCTTTGCGTATGTGCCGATGTGGTGTTACAGCGGCAGGCGTCTCGCTTGCCTGCCGGGGCAGCCGGGACGGCTGCCGTTACGCATCGGTATCCCCCACCATCGTCCTCTCCCTCTTTTTCCGTTCCCTTCCGAGCACGATTGCCGGTCCGCGCACTACGGAATCTCTGCCGAAGCGCTCGTGAATATCATCCAGTGCTTCCTGAATATTTTTACGCTGCTGCGCTTTCTCCATCTGTTCAAACAGCGAATACTGGTTCCCTCCGGCGGGTGTGAGATTACAAAGCGCAAGTCCCACCTGCGTATAGCAACCACCTTGTTTCCATACTTGGTGAAATGTACGACGTGCATAAACCAGCAGTTCCTCTTCCGTATCCATAGAGCGGGGGAGGCGACATTTGGCTCCCAAAGAGTGGTAGTCCTGATTTCGGAGCCAGATACTGAGGTTGCGTGCACTCAAATGTTCCCTCCGCATCCGCATTACGGTAACCGTCATGTTCTCCTGTAATTGTGCGTATACTGCCATTTCATTACTTGTCCTCCGGAAGCTCCTGCAGCGAGAAATCGACTGAGGTGGACGTTCGTTCACCTGGATTGGGTAGATCACGGTTCCCAGAAGTTCTTGTTGTAGCTCGCGCCCTGGGCGCCCGAAGAGGTGTACGACTGTATCCCTTGGGGCATGTGCAAAGTCCCACGCGGTAGTCCAGCCGTGTTTTTCCGTATGGATCATGCGACGGCGGCCGATGCCGGGGATGGCAGCGGCGGGACGATCACGGAGAAAGGATTCCAGATCAATACAAGGTTTCGGGTTACGGGTTTCGGGTTGCGAGAGGTTTCCTGCAACTCGTAACCCGTAACCCGTAACTGCGGTCACCCCCGCCGGCTTCCGGTATTCACTCGCCATCTTCGCAATCGTTTTCGTTGGTCCTATTCCAACAGAGACGCTCAATGCCAGATGTTCTTGGATTGTGTGCTGAATATCCGCTGCCCATGTCCCGAGATCTTCGGGAATTCCTCCAACCAGTGTGCGCAGATCCAAAAACCATTCATCGACAGACATTTTTTCCATGGCAGGGCACTGTCTCCTAAGGATTTCTTCGATATGGGTTGATGCTCGGCAGGCTTCTGCAAAATCAGAGATACGCTCGATGGCGCCAGGGCAGATTTTGCGTGCATCAGAAACCCGCATGCCTGTTTTTACCCCCATGGCCTTTGCCTCATAACTCGCGGCAATCACGCAGCCACCGCCCATGCCGAGAGCGAGGAGGGGTTTTCCCTGGAGAGAAGGGTCAGTGCGGACGAGAACGGAAGCGAAGAAGGCGTCGACATCAATATGAGCGAGCATAGATGTATTACGTAATACCTAATACTTCCGCATCACTCCTCGCACTACTCCCGCCACCTGCAATTCCTCCAGCGCATACATATCCGGATATGCCGGGTTTTCCGCTTGCAGATAATACTTTCCTTTTTCGCGCTTCAGGCGCTTTAAGGTGAATTCTCCATCGAGAGCGCCGACGACGATATCGCCCGCGCGCGGTTCTTTCCCGCGTTCCACAATCACCAGATCGCCTTCGAAGATGCCGGCCTCAATCATGCTGTCGCCTTTTACCCGGAGGAGAAAGGTCTTGGTTCGGTCACGGATCAGGTATTGGTCGAGCGTTACCATCTCTTCCGCTTGTTCCTCTACCGGTGCTGCAAAGCCTGCGGCAATGGGTCCGAAGAGCGGGAGAGCGAGCGCTACTGGTCTCTCGTCTCTATCGGTGTGATCGGTAAACTTGATCCG
The DNA here is from genome assembly GCA_007376635.1 of Candidatus Peregrinibacteria bacterium Greene1014_49. GTDB lineage: Bacteria > Patescibacteriota > Gracilibacteria > Peribacterales > Peribacteraceae > 2-12-FULL-55-11. The sequence goes on along the minus strand of VMGQ01000025.1, from coordinate 2,168 downwards.
TCCACGGGGATCTTTCTCTAAAAATCCCATTTTCGTGAGTGCTCGAACCACCTTCGCAACGGCATTTTTACTCCGGACGCCGAATGCCACTGCAAGATCAGTCAATGAAGGGCTATATCCTCTTTTAGTTTGGAATTCCCGCACAAAACTAAGAACCGTGCGTTGGTGGGGAGTAAGGGAGATCATGGAAGAGGGGAGTACGAACGTACACCATGATAGGGTGTACAATCGTACACTGTCAAATTTCATGGAAGAGAAACCTACGGTTTCCCTCCCATGAGCCCTCCTTTCCCTAAGAAGAGGCGCTCCAGCCGGGCAAAGCACCGGCTTCGCGCATGTATTTGATTGGTGGATTTTATAGAATTTAAAAACATTTATGCTTCAATGATATCCAAATCCTTCAAGGCATTCAGCTCAAGAAATGTAATCGTCCACGCCGTCTGCTTGAAGACTTCCAGGTAGGCAAAGAGGTAACTTGCAAGGCCGATGAGGATTAGTGCGATGATTCCGGTGAGAATGGCTGTGAGTGTTGCCGAGAGGAAGAGTGAGAAGAGGAAGGCGAATCCTACGATGAGCGCCGGCAGAAGGAGCGCCATGAGGGTATTGATGAGGATCCGGAGAGAAATGACGAAGAGGAGTACGATCAGGAAGACGATCTTTCCAAGGTGACTGATCACGAGCTTGAAGCTTTTGCCCATCGCTTCGAAGGTCGATGTTTTGCGGATGACGACGCATTCTTCGGCGAAGCTCATACAGAACTTGAGCATCATCGAAAAAAGCCAAAGAAACCACAGTGCGCAGAGCAGGAAGATGATGAGGCCGCGGTTTTCGCCGTACCGGAGAATGACGGAAGAGAAGGTGATCGCCATCGATACACTGCTCAAGACGAGGGCTTCTTTGAGCACAAAAAGCGGGAAGAAGTTATAGAGGCCGAGGATCATGCCGCCTTTTACCTCCTCTTTGCGGTACGATTTCGCGCTGAGCCCGATGATGGCGCCAAGACATAAACTCGGCAGGAAGAGTTCGATTGTCAGCATGACCAGAAAGATGATGATGATCGTGACAAAGACACCAACCGGAAGATACGCATACAGTATTTCCTCGATTTCAAAGAGGCCGACAGTATTACCGATGACGAAGAAGCTCCAGAAAAAATACATCTGGTAGAGGAGCACTTTGAGATGGAGCATTGTTTCAAAAAAGGAGCCCACATAGCCCCATGCACGAATCCCGCGCTCTTTCTTCGTGATAGCCCAGGCTTTGGCGATAATTTCGCGGGGAGTCACCGAGGAATTGTACTGGAAAACAGGTTGCAATACAGACTGAACTCCAGAAGTTGTCCCAGAAGTCCTCATATTTCTCCGCTTTCTTCGTGGCACTTTCTTTTGTCTTGCCAAAAGAAAGTACCGCAAAGAAAAGCGTGGTCGCTGGTGGAAAAGTCGCCTGCGCATCTACGTTCGCGGGGCGGAAAACCCGAGACCCACCCAAAACCTCCTTCAGCGGGTTTTCATTCGCCCCGCTCCCGTGATGCGCGACGGCGCTTTTCCAATGCGACCGAACCCTGTTTTTCTAAAAGGCAGAAGATTCTGTTCTCGCTTGCGAATCTAATAATAGCCCTCTCCCTGTGGGAGAGGGTTGGGTGAGGGGCTATCTCATTCCAAAAGATCCTGCACCGCCTGATATCGGTAATCTTTTCCTAAGACAATCGTCACTGTTCGCATTTCCTCCGACGTTAATTCCGTGCTTTCCTGCATAGGAAGTTTCAGTAGGTTTGCGAAGAATGTCGCTTCGGGCGTTTGTTCGGTCGCCGTGCGCTGCGCGATCCAGGATTTCTCCTGATCCGGAAGCGTTTCGGCATTGGCGACATGGTCGACCACGAAGCCGTAGCGAATGAGTTCGTTACTGAGTGCGCGCGCAGAACCGGGCGCAGCTCCGGCATTGAGAATACTGATGCTGGGATCACTCAGGTAGATCGAACGCATGGGGAAGAGGAGCCGAGAAAGTGCCTGGATTTGTTTCCATGTGACGGGGTACTCGGGAATGGAGACCGGAAGCAGCACCGAAGCTCCGGCGAAGAGATCTCTGGGCGGTGCGTAGAGGAGTCCTCCTGGCTCTGGAACAGTATTATAGAGCCCATTACGGTCGGAAAGTTGCATAGTAACCACTCT